>NZ_JPXY01000016.1:0-73769 GCF_000771895.1 Gallibacterium genomosp. 2 | reverse complement strand
TATGCCTTTATTATTTAATTTCTTAAATTGCATTAAATACCATTCTATTGTTTTTCTCAATCCACTTTCAAATGTTTCTTGTGGATACCACCCCAACTCTTTTTGAATTTTGCTTGAATCAATTGCATAACGTAAATCATGTCCAGGACGATCTGTTACAAAAGTAATCAAGTCACGGTATGCTGAAATGCCAGCTGGTTTATTCGGAGCTAACTCTTCTAATATTTGGCATATAGATTCTACAACTTCAATATTTTTACGCTCATTATTACCGCCAATATTATATGTTTCACCAACCTTTCCTTTTGTAAGAACTTTATATAAGGCTTTTACATGATCATCTACAAATAGCCAATCACGGATTTGCTGCCCATTACCATAAATAGGAAGTGTTTTACCTGAAACAGCATTTAAAATTGTTAATGGAATTAACTTTTCAGGGAATTGATATGGACCATAATTATTGGAACAATTTGTGATAAGAATCGGCAAACCAAAAGTACGATGCCATGCTCGTACTAGATGATCACTTGAGGCTTTAGAAGCAGAATAAGGGCTACTAGGTGCATAGGGTGAGTGTTCTGTGAAAAGCTGTTCTGACTCTATCTCTAGATCACCATAAACTTCATCTGTTGAAATATGATGAAAGCGGAATTTTTCTTGTTTAGAAATAGGGAGTTTTTCCCAATAACAGCGAGCAGATTCTAATAGTGTATATGTGCCAATAATATTGGTTTGAATAAATTCTGCTGGTCCACTAATAGATCGATCTACATGGCTTTCTGCAGCCAGATGCATAACAGCATCTGGTTGATATTTTTGAAAAATATGATCAATGGCTAAGCGATCACAAATATCAATTTGCTCAAAAAAGTATCGTGGATTATTTTGTACATTAGATAAAGCTAAAGGATTAACTGCATAAGTTAATTTATCAAGATTAATTACTTGATGGGTAGTGGAGTTAATAATATAACGAACAACAGCGGAACCGATAAATCCGGATCCGCCTGTGATGAGGATTTTCATACTAATCTTTTTTATCAAAAACTCTTTTCATATTTTTTCTTAAAAAATTTAGCTAATAAAAAGGCTGTACCTTTCTTTATCCAATTAATTTTTTCACCATATATAAATGGGATTTCTTTTATTCTGATACTATGATTTATAGAATAATTATGCAACCAAACATTAAATAACAACTCGCTTACTCTGCCATAAAACCTAGCATGAAATGATGAATATCCATCTGGTGGAATTCGACGTTCTAATTCGAATAATATTGGAAATAACCAACAGCAATAATGATTAACTAATTCTTTTGGCATAATGAACATATTAAACATATATCCGCCTCGCTGTTTCATCACTTTATCAAAGCTTTCAACATAATCAGGCGTATATTCTTTAATAATTTCTCTCGCCACATCTAAATGTTCTTTATGTAAGGTATGTGCATAATGAGAATATAAAGTTTCAATATAGTAGTTTCGTTTTTTAGGTACTAATACATCATATTTTTGTAAAAGGGCTTCTGCTTCTGATTGAGAAAGATAGATATCTTGAAGAGAAAGTTTCTTACGTTGTAGGTAGGTTTTCATACTAAAAAATCGGCGATAATGAATTAAACCAATATAATCTGTAGATAAATTCTTCCAGACCCAATACAACCCTGTCAATTCGCAAAAATACGGATTTTTGGCTGAAATATTATCTCCAACATCATCACCTTGATATCCTATACTCTCTTTGCCTAACTTTCCTACATGCAAAGGAATATACATAGGATCACCAGGCATAAAATATTGTTTATGTGTCGCAATAATAATTGAGATCTTACAATTTGAATAGTTTTCAACTCTTCTTGTCTGCATTGGTTTCATAGATATTCTGTATGATGAGAAAAATCTTTCTTAAAACCATGCCAAATTGCTCTTAATGACAGAAAAAGTTTTGACAAGTTAGGTTTAGTAAAAAGATAAAACCACATCAATTTTAAAATAAAAGCGATGATGTGAATTTTATCACTATATACCATATGATTAACAACAGAATTACGACACATACAATATAATTTTAATCTAGAAGGCGTATCATTAAATTTTAGCTTTCCAAAAAACATTGGTGTCCCTAATAGCTTATCCTTTGGATGATAAAATTTTGCATTGTTAATCGTTGCTATTCTTGCACCAGATTTTTCAGCACGTTTAGTATATTCAAAGTCATCTCCCCAAATAAAATATTCCTTTTTAGGAATACCAATATTTCTCACTAGATCTGATGAAAATAAAATACCATTAAAAGGAATAACTATCCCTTCTATTGTATCCATTTTTCCTAGCTTATTTAGATCAGCAAGAGAAGAGATGGTAAGTAAAGATTTAGGCAATCTCATTGGAAAGCATAATGTTGACGGCTCATCTTTATCTAATACTAATGGGCCAAGGTAGGTATTTTTATTGCTATTTTTAATCAATTCATTTAGACAATCTTCTAATGGATAACCATCATCATCCATTAACCAAATATAATCAAATCCATCATTAAAAGCCTTTTCTACACCAAAAGAAAACCCACCTGCACCACCAATATTTTCTTTTAAATTATATAGATGAATATGATCTTTTGATAACCAGCCTTGTTCCTGAAGTAGTAATTCTGTTCCATCTGTACTAGCATTATTGACAATATAAATAGCATCAACTGGGTAGGTTTGTTTTTCCAATGCCGATAAACATTCAATTAATAATGTTTTTCTATTATAGGTAACAACAATTGCACAGATGGAACGCTGATTCATCTATACTCCCATATCAACATAAAATGGCTTTAATGTTTGATTTCTAGCTAGAGATTCTTTCACTTGATCAGCCACCTCTAAAGCTTCTTTAATTGTCACATCCATATCCAAATAACGATACGTTGCTAATCGCCCAACAAAAGTTACTTTATCCGTAGCTAATGCTTTAGTTACATATTTTTCTAATAATGCTTTATCTTTAACCAAACGAATTGGGTAATAAGGAATATCATTTTCACCACATAAACGGCTAAACTCTTTATAACAAATTGTTTTTTCATGTTGTTCCCATGGAGCAAAATGTTTATGTTCAGAGATCCGTGTATAAGGAATTTCCTCATCACCATAATTAATCACTGCATTACCTTGATAATCTCCATCAGCTCTGAAAGTTTCAAAATCTAAAGTTCGATATCCCAAACGTCCTAACTCATAATTAAACCAGGCGTCTAATGGACCAGACCAGAAGATATGATCAAATTGTTCTAACATCTCATCTGAATAAGCTGTATTGAGTTTTACTGTAATATTCGGATGGTTAAGCATATTTTCTACTAAAACTGTATAGCCATCTTTTGGCATACCTTGGAAACGATGTGCGAAATAATTGTCATCATAGTTAAAACGTACCGGTAATCGTTTCAGAATACTTGCTGGTAACTCTTTAGGTTCAACACCCCATTGTTTTTTTGTATAGCCATAGAAAAAAGCTTTATATAATTCATTACCAACAAAACGCTGGGCCTGTTCTTCAAAAGTTTTAGGCTCTGTAATCGACATATCCGCCTTACTCTCTATTAAAGCTTTAGCTTCTTTTGGTGAACAAGTTGTACCAAAAAATTGGTTAATAGTATGTAAATTGATCGGTAATGAATAAACGCGTCCTTGGCTAATTGTTTTAACCCGATTCACAAAAGACATCATCTCAGCAAAGCGATTTACATAATGCCAAACGCGTTCATTATCTGTGTGAAAAATATGCGGGCCATATACATGGACCATAACATTTGTTTCTGGATCTCGCTCAGAGTGGCAATTTCCAGCAACATGGTGACGCTTATCAATAACCGTAACTTTATGGCCAGCTTCTGCTAGTTCACGAGCAATAACCGCATTAGAGAAGCCTGCACCTACTAATAATAAATTTTTCATACTCTTCCAATTATTCCTCTAATTTTAAATATTTAACTCTTAGTGACATAAACGGTTTTTCTATTGCCACATATGATAGCCATGCTAAAGGAATTATAAATAATAATCTAAAGCATGTCTGTACAATACTTTCTGTTGTATTAATAGGATCCTCCAAATTAAAGATAGAATTAATAGCCATTCCTATTGGTAAATGCAATAAATACATTGAAAAACTGCAACTTCCTAAACAAGCAAAACATGAACCTAATTTTATTAATAAAAGATTCCTTACTTTAAAAAAGAGGAATGATGCAATTATTCCTGACCAACCTATTGCCTCTATAAAAAAAGAAAGCACATTTCGAAAAAACATATACTCACTTAATTTAAATGAGATCAAAAGAATAATAATAGAAGTCAAGAATAAGAAAGTACATTTAATATTGTTGTCTAATCTTAATAAATTATTAATATATAAACTTCCAAATATCATCCCCACCAAAAATTGGTCTATTCTTCCAATTATTGAATGATAAAAGCTAGAATATATATCCCCTTTTAATTGAAAAATTAAAAATTTCAAAACAATAAAAAAGCATAAAATAAGAAATAACTGCCCTCTACCATTTTTAAATAAAAAAAGTACTAAAAATGGAAATATAAGATAGAATTGAAATTCAACCGCAATAGTCCAAATTGGGCCTACAGGAAAAATATCATGTCCCCATCCAGTATAATGATTACCTGTATTTAATTGTAATGTTAGAATCCTGAAAATATCTATAGGTGAAGAATCCCCCCTATTTAAAGATATTACAATAAAAACAATAATAATCATTAATGGAAATATCCTTAATACTCTATTTATAATAAACTTAGAGTAAATTATACTCCTCCCCCCCCTGAGTAATTAACGTAAATAAGAATGCACTTAATACAAGAAATAAACTCACTCCAGAAGAACCTTTAATCAAAATTACATTTATAAAAGACGTAAATATATTATTTGGTATAGTAAGATCTATATGAAATCCTCGAAAATGATGGAAAATCACTAGAAGTGCAGCTAAAAATCTTAATTGATCTACTCTAGATAAATATACATAATTCAATGACTTAATTTTCATATAGTTCCTCTTATTTATCTAATATACGTATCATATAGCCTCATTGCATTAGCTAACATAGCTTGTTGTCGCAATGGTTTATCAAAATGAAGGGGAATCATAGATAAAAATAATAAGATTACTGCTGGTATGATATCCATATTATCTATTCCTGGTATTAACTGCTTTGATATAAACATTTTTTGAATATCATCTATTCTTGAATCAAGATTAAATTGTAATCTTATAATATCATCATTTGATTTTTCTAATGAAAATGAGTCTGCAATAATAAAATCATATAATCCAATAAATGAATGGCATAATTTTGCTAAATCATACGTTTGGTTTCCATATATACTTAATTCCTGATTAAAATTTAATCCTCGCGGATCAATTACTTTGATACAGTTACTCCGGGAATCATACATAATATTACTAAAACAGAGATCTCCATGTACAATAGAAGGTATTTCAGGTAACTTTAATGTATATTCTATACAGTGCTTAGCAATATCATTCAAACTTGGCAATGTTCGTCCGTTATAAATATTACTTTTTCCTAAATTTAGATTATGTTGTTTAGCATAAATATTTAATCGCTCATATGTTTTATCTACATATAGAGATATACTATCATTATGGACTTTCTCTTCTAATTTAAAATCTTGTACAGTACATTTTCTACATTCACTCATATAAAATCCTAACAAATCCAGTATATTTTCCCAAAATGGGGCAGAATGCTTCCCATGTACAAAAATTTCATTCAGTGGTAATAGTGGTAAGTACTCTGTTTCATAAAACGGTTCTCCTGCATCAGTTTTACCAGATTGAATTAATTGAGGAATAAATCTTTTTAATCTTGGAGGTTGTTTTTCAAACCAGTAAGCTTCAGCTTCTATTTTTCTATGAGGCGTTCCTGATTTCCACACAATACCATTTTCAATTTTAAGAGAATTAAATGCTCTCTGAGTAGTAATAATTGAACGAGATCTAAAGTATGTATTTATATGCCCAAGATCATACCAATCAGAAACTTTCTTATATGAAATATCTTTATATTTCGCATATAAATATACAGATTCAGTAAAATCACCTTGTGTAGTTGCCAATGTTTGGATAAATAATCTAGTTGATGAAAATGAAAAATATCCGCACCATACTAAAGATTCATCATTTACACTTTTAAATTCCCACTCATATATATCTGAAGTATAAGCTATTCCAATACAATCATTTTCATTGGGGAAATTTTGTAAAAGAGTATCCCCATGTAGCAATTTTATTGAATCTTCACAAGAATCTATAATATTTAATACATATAATATAGCCATTCCCAATGTTATATTTTCGGGTACTAAAACAATCTGGACATTTAAATCATTGATAAGTTTTTTTTCATCAATAGTTAAAGAATATCCTTGTGGTAGAGACACAATAATTTTTTCATTATCACCAAAACTATTTTTAATAGATGCCACTTGATAACTCAATAATTTTTTATTACCAATAGGTAAAAAACTCGGTGGGATTGATCCAAATTCATTACGAAATTCCTGGTTTACATATGCAGCAGAATTAATTAGAATCATTTTCACCTTCCATATTAATCAATTTCTTAATTTCATCATAACCCATAGATATAAATTCATCTGGTCTAATAGCTCTATCATCAACATAAAAACCATCATGCCCACACCAAGGCTTCCCTATATAAACTTCATCATAGGGAACTTGATTTCTATCTAACCACTCAATAATAATCGGCAAAGTATAAATATTGATTTTACCTATATTATTATCATAAGTTCTCATATTGCGACTTGAACTAATAATGATCTCAAAACCTCGTAACTTATATTCTCGTAATTTTTCTACTACTTCTTTTACTGGTGTTGCATTACGATAATCTCCATTTTTAGTCACGGATATTGTATTATCTAAATCCATTATCAATCGTTTCATTTTATTCCTCTAATAGTTTCTTATATTCATAAGGAGTTCCACAAAATAAAATATTTCTCTTTTCTTTTAGATCATATCTAACGATGCCTTTCTCCTGAATAAGAATATTGTATAATGGAGCCACATAATATTCATTATTTGACACTAAATTATTCTCTCTAGCCTTTAAAAATAAATTTTTAAATAGAGATATATTTTTAAAAAAATATAGTCCATCACTACATAAATCAGAAATTCTCTCTTTTTCTGCTGTCCTACTTACCAAATTTGAATTCTTTTGAGATTCTGCAAAAGACCAATGTTCTCCATCCCCTCTAAAAACTTCTAAATATCCATCACAATCATCTGTCCAAGAGGGTTTAATAAAATTTATAATTTTTGAATCAATATTAAATATATATATTTCTTCATCACAATCATTATTCATTTTACAAAGCCCTTGATAAACAGTATCTGCCTGTCCTAATGTTTCATCTAATAGGCATATTAACTCATAATTAGTAATTTTAAGTTTTTTAATCTCTTCTTCTATAAAATTTTTAGTATCATAAAAATCACGAAATATAAATACAAATTTATCTGTATCAAAATACTTCTCAAAAGACTTAACAGACCAAGAAAATACCGTTTCACCTTTTAAATCTAACTGATATTTAGGTTTAGTATATCCTTCTTTAAAAAAACGAGAGCTAAGACCAGCCAGTGGAATTATAAACATTATTTATTCCTTATTACTTTATTTCAAATATTGAAGTTAATCTTTTCATTATTATCGCATTATTCTTTTCTACTAAATTGTAAGATATATAACTAATAAATATTGTCATAAATATAAAAATCAATAAATTCCCCCCCCCCTCTATCTTACTTGTCGTATCAAATTGCAGATTCAATATAGTTTGCAATATATACTGAACTATATAGTGGGTCAAATAGATAGAATAACTAATCTTACCCAAAAACTTTAATAATCCTATTTTGAGGCTCCTATTAATTATAGTATCTAATTGTAAAAATGATACAGATATTATAACTATAATTGCTATGACTGCCATAAATTCATTATAATTATATTCGCCTTTAACCATTACATAAAAAAGTATAAATATACTTATGGACTGTAGATATGAATAAAATAAATGCCTTTTATTTGTTATTTTTAACCTAAGTGGATTCAGAAGTCTAAATAGCACACATCCTATACAAAAAGCAGCTAAACATCGAATAATTGAAGAGTTAATATATAATATATATTCATTATGTACACTTACACGGCCAAAATTAACGAATAATAATGTGTATAATATGAAGGAAAATATAAGTAGAAAATAATTAGATAATCTCCTCATCCATATAAAAAATATTAAATTAACCCATAGCTCTGCAGAAACAGACCAAGAGGCTCCATTCCAAAATTCATTACTAGGATGGAATCCCAAAGACTGGATAAAAAATATCTGTTGCAAAAATGTAAAAAGAATTCCATCTTTATAATATTCATTAGGAAATTGCCATTCAAAAGCTAATGTTAAATTATTTGAGAGTGGATAATTAATAAAAAGAATAGTATATATAAATAATATACATATAATAAATAAAGAGAATAAATGTAATGGATATAATCTAACAAGTCGCTTGATAAAGAAATCCTTTACTGACAATCCTTTATCAAAATAAGCCATATGAACAACTATACCAGATAAAATAAAAAAAAAGTCAACAGCCAACTCAGCAGAAATAAAATTATTCGGAACTGTATAATGGAATATAGCAACAAGAATTGCCATAATTCCACGCCAAGAATCTAATTCAATAATATGATTATTTAGACTTTTCATTATTTATCCTCTTTCTTAAATAACAACTCCCAATTTGATTTCGTTTTTCCATTACTTCTAAATAACAATGCTTGCTCTCGATAATACTCAATATTTTTAATAAAATGTATATAATTTTTGAGAAACCTATATATTAACTTTATAGTTATTTTTCTATCAAGAACACATTCTTCCATAGTATTATTTAAAGTATTAAATACTAACACTCTATTTCTACCATAGAAGAAAATAGGTCTTCTTTCAAACCCGGCTTTTGATGTCCCTTTTGTTCCAAAACCAGTAAAAGATAACAATATTCCTAATATTTTTGTTATTTTCTTATTAAATTTAGGCTTAGTATAAAAATAGTGAGCTTTCTCAATAATGATCGTATTACTCTTCAATTCTTTTAATTTTTTCATTGCCCACTGATGTATATGTTCTGGATCATCAGAATACTTTCCTTCAATAATATGCTGTAAGGCAAGAATATTAAATTCTGCCGCTATATAATTAAATGTAATTAAATTCTTTAAAAACTTTTTAACTGAAAATATTTTAATTAACTCATAGCAGCGAGAATATGAAAGTAATGAATTTATAATCATATTTCTTGACAAATAGTAGTCTTCCATAATTTCATTATATTTCAAAATGAATGGATCATGCCAAACATTAACTCCATTTATTGATACAATTTCCTTATTAATTCTCATAGAGAACTCAATATCATCTCCTCGAACAAAAATTGGTAATGGATATCCATATTCATCAATAATTTTTTTAGAAAAAGCAGAAAACCACCATCCAGACAAACCATAAACAGTATCAGGAATACTTTCAGAAAGTACATCATCAATTATAACACTTCTATCCCTCATATCTTCAAAATGCCCTTGATGGTGAAAGCCATTCTTATCTAGAATAGTATTTCTTTCATACCTTAACCAGCGTTCATCCGCTGAGAACATAGAACCTGATAAAACAACATCATAGAATTCTGGCTTTATTAATTGAAAAAACCTATATGCCCTAAAAATAGATTCAAAATTAAATGATATATCATCATCCATAAGTAAAAGATGAGTACATTCTTTTTGTATTGCATTATATATAGAATGTGTAAATCCTCCTGCTCCGCCCATATTTCTGGACGAATAAATATTTATATATCTATCTTCAAGTATTAAATCTATTGGTGCCCCATTATTTGTGATAACTACTTCTAGATTCAAATTATATTTCTTATTCCCAGATTTTATAGTAGAAATTGTATTTTTTATGTACTCTTGTCTATTAAAAGTACAGATACAACAGCCCAGTTTATAGCTATTATTATCTATAATATTTTGTGTTGTAAAACAAATATTACTGATCGTACTGTCTTTTGAATTAGCTCTAACAGTAAGATATAAAGATTCAATATCAGTTATAATATTTGGAGTTAAACTAATACAAATATGCTTAACTGTATCAGATGAGAATTCTTCTTGGTATATATCTTTTTCATATGTATAAAAGGTATTTCGCTTGTTTACTCCTACCAAATTAACTTGAATATCCCCTATAAAATCAAACTCTAAATAGAGTTCTTCTAAATTACAATATTTTATCCATTTTTTTAAAGAAAAAATATTATAATATGTATCAAATGCAATACTACTAAATGATTTTATCTTTATAGTATTTTCATCCAGTAAAATATAATTATTACCTCTTATATACAGATGTGACAACTCTAGCGAATGTGGATAAAAAATTAAATTTTGTATTGTAAGTGACATTATTCTAATCCTCTAATATATTTTCTTAATTTATTATTAATATTTCTTTCAACCCTTTTCACTGCATAAATATTTTTATAATCAAAAATTTTCCATTTTTCATCACCATCTGATAAGCTGTCATACTTTTTCAAAAAATCATAATTATTATTTTTAATATAATTGACATCTTTAGCAGTAATTTTATAAAACTTACTCTTAAATAAGAAAGTATTTACTATATTTTTTATGAACAAATTTGAATATATACATTTATATTTTATAAATACTTTCCATAGAACCCTATCAAATCGATGAACCTCTGAAAAAACATACGGAAGCCCATCTGCTTTTATATTTAATGCATTAGCAAAAGATGAAAATACTATCTCCTCTCTTGGATAATGTAATTTATTATCTAACACATTATACTTATTGCATATTTCTATAATTTTTATTAGAGTTTCTACTTTAAACATACTTCCTTCGATCTGAGTACCAATAACCTGACTTACCCCTAAACTTCTCAAAGCTTTCATCAGATTATTATCGTTTTTGGCAACCCTACCAACCCACCAATAAGTGTGGATAGAATTAACTCTTCTTTGATTAAATAGATATTCTTTGTCTTGTAAATAAGATTCAATTCCTGGTTTTACAAACATATCATTAGATGAGTGAAACAGAATATAACTATTTTGATTTAATTGATATGCATACTTTATATTGCTAAAATGAGCTAATATAATTCTTCCCCATGAAGTATCTACTTGTTCTGGATTTAAAAAATAATTATCTACCTTATTTTTCAGATATGATTCCAAATCCATTAAACTGAAGGGTGCGCCTTTAGATAAATGAATAATTACTTTTGCACTGGAAAAATATTTTTTTATATTTAATAATTGATCTAATATAACTTCTTTCTTTTCATGAACTAATAGTGAAATCAAATACATATATTCCCCTAAAAAATTACAATGAGTTTTGATATTTAATTATTACATCTTCTGTCCTACCATAGGATTGAATTTTCCCATGATTTATCCATAATGCATGAGAACACAGCTCTCTCACTTGCTCCATAGAATGTGATACAAATAATAATGTTGTTCCATTTGATAACATTTCTTCCATTCGTTTCTTACATTTTTCTTGAAAAGAAATATCTCCTACAGCTAGAACCTCATCTACAATTAAGATATCCGGCTTAACGATTGTAGCAATAGAAAATCCTAATCTAGCAGCCATTCCCGATGAAAAATTTTTAACAGGTATATCAATAAATTCCTGCAATTCAGCAAACTCTATAATTTCATCGAAATGTTTATTCATAAATTCTTTTTTATATCCTAATAAAGCTCCATTTAGAAAAATATTTTCTCTTGCAGTTAAATCTCCATCAAATCCAGCACCCAACTCAATTAATGGGGCTATACTACCATTAACTTTTATATTCCCTTTATAAGGTTTCAAAATTCCACATATCAATTTCAATAAAGTTGATTTACCTGAACCATTGGTTCCTATTAATCCCCATGACTCCCCTTTTTTAATTTCTAAATTTATATTTTTTAATGCTAAAAATTCTTGAAACATTAATTGTCTCTTTAGCATTTTTATAATGTATTCTTTTAACCCACTATAACTTTCTGTTGCTTTATTAAAACGTACAGTAGCATCTGTAATTTTAATAATTATTTCTTTACTATTTTTCATATATATAAAATAAACTCTTCTTGTTTCTTATTAAAATAAATTACACTACCTATTAATACTAATAAAGAAAAGAATAATCCTATTAATACATTCTCAAAACTAGGTATTTTAGAATATAGGACAATATCTCTAAATTGTTCTATATACCAATACATAGGATTAATATTCTTATATAATTCTTGATATTCACTAGGTATAATAGACACAGGATAAAATAAAGGCGTCATATACATCCACATTGATGTAAATACCCCCCATAAATATTGTATATCTCTAAAAAATACTGTTGCTGCGGCTAAAAATATTCCCAATCCTAGACAAAAAATAAATAACTGTAATAAAATAATAGGAAAAAAAAGTAAGCTTATAGAAAACGTTGCATTAGTGTATATCATTACTAATATTAATGCTCCAAGAGAGAAAATTAGATTAACTAGCGAACTACCTACTTTTGATAATGTAAAAATATATTTTGGGACATAAGTCTTTTTTAACAGAGCAGCATTACCAATAATTGAGTAGACTGACATATTTGTTGCCTCAATCATAAAGTTAAATAAAACTTGCCCAGAAATTAAATATAAAGGAAAATTAGGTATATCAAATCTAAACAAATTAGAGAATATTATGACTAATACTATCATCAACATTAATGGATTTAATAGACTCCAAAGATATCCTAGATAGCTTCTTCTATATTTTAGTTTTATATCTCTAATTATTAATTGTTTTAATAATTCATTAAAATCATACAACTCTTTAATTTTATACAGCATAGATTTGATCATATAACCTCATACTTACTCTTTTATAATTTATGTGTATGTTGCTTAGCCAATTTAATATCTGTTTCTTTTAAATAGATATTTTGGTAACAATAATTTGTTGCTTCAATAAAGCCTTCTACACTACCGCAATCAAAACGTTTGCCTTTAAATTTATAAGCAATAACACAACCATTTTGGGCTTGTTGAAGAAGGGCATCGGTAATTTGGATTTCACCATTTTTACCTGCAGGTGTATTTTTGATTAATTCAAAAATATCTGGTGTTAAAATATAACGACCGATAATTGCTAAATTACTTGGTGCTTTTCCTGCTTCAGGTTTCTCTATCATATCTTCCACACGATAAAGATCTTCACTTATTTGTGTTCCTTTAATCACACCATATTTATGGGTTTCACTTTCTGGCACTTCTTGTACCGCCACAATCGTGCATCTAAACTGGTTAAATAGTTTCACCATTTGTTCTAAAACACCAGGCCCATCTTCATTAATACAAAGATCATCTGCTAACACCACTGCAAATGGTTCATCCCCCACCAACTCTTTACCTACTAAAACAGCATGCCCTAATCCAAGCATTTCACCCTGACGTGTGAACGTAAACGTGGCCAAACTCATAATTTTTCTTATATCTTTTAATAAAGATTCTTTATTAGTCCCTTGAATCTGATGTTCTAACTCGTAGTTTTTATCAAAGTGATCCATTAAAGGATACTTTCCACGTCCAGTAACAATACACATATCATGCATACCAGCCTGAATAGCTTCCTCCACTCCATATTCAATAAGTGGTTTATTCACAATTGGCATCATCTCTTTTGGCATAGATTTTGTTGCTGGTAAGAAGCGAGTACCGTATCCAGCCGCAGGAAATAAACATTTTTTGATCATAAATTTTCCTTCAAAAACTCTACTTGAATGGCTTGAAGACATTAAAAAAGAGGATTAAATATCCTCCAGTAAGGCTAAAAAATATAGCATATGGGAATTTTACCTTTTACCTAACTGTTAAACAATAACTATTTAAGAAATTTTCTAGGGAGTTTTCCTCTATTGTCATTTTAAAATCAAATGATAAGTTCTTCTTTTCTTTTCTGCTTTACGTTAGACTACACATATCAAACTCTTAGAGAAACTTTTATCGTTGTTTAATTTTCACTCATTAATTTTATGATGACGAAAACTTTTATATGTAAATTATTAATGGCATGTATGGATTTTATTTTATTTATACTGTCTTTTCTCTTAACCTTATGGATCTTCAATAATATTTATAAAGATCTTTCTTCTTTTTTACCTCAAGCAGAAATTTCACAAAGAATAATTATCCATACATTCTTAGCTTTTCTTTGTATTACTTGGTTTTGGCTACGTTTACGTCACTATACTTACCGAAAGCCTTATTGGTCAGAGTTAAAGGAAATTATTCGTACTTTAATCATATTTGCTACTTTTGAGTTAGCCATTATTGGCTTTTCAAAACTTTTCTTTTCTCGTTATTTCTTTGTTATTATTTGGCTAATTACTTTAATTATTTTCCCTTTAGGACGTTTCTTATTAAAAAAATTACTTATTAGCTTTGGTTATTATTTAAAAGATACTGTCATTATTGGTACCAATAAAAATGCACTAGATGCTTATCTTGCTTTAACTGGTGAATCCTATCTTGGCTTAAATATAAAATATTTTGTCAAAACAGATTCTTTATCTAGCCAAGATCTTATTGAACATCTAAATATCCCTATAATTGAAGCACAACAAGAAAATATTTTGGATTTAGTAGATAGACATACATCACAATTTATTCTTGCATTAGAAGAAAATGAGATAGAACAATTAGATAGTTGGTTAAGATTTTTAGCTAAGAATAATTGTCGATCTGTTTCAATTATTCCTACTATGAGAGGTATTCCGTTATATGGTACAGATATGTCTTTCATCTTTAGTTATGAAGTTATATTATTGCGTGTACACAATAATCTTGCAAAAAGAACCTCTCGTTTTTTGAAGAGAACTATTGATATTGTTGGTTCATTATTTTTTATTATTGTGTCATCTCCAGTATTAATTGGTTTATATTTACTAATCGCAAAAGATGGAGGCCATGCCATTTATGGACAAACTCGTATTGGTCGGAATAAGAAAGCTTTTAAATGTTTGAAATTCCGTTCTATGGTTTTAAATTCACAAGAAGTATTACAAGATTTATTAAAAAATGATCCAATTGCAAGGGCTGAATGGGAAAGAGATTTTAAATTAAAAAACGATCCTAGAATTACCAAAATTGGAAAATTTTTAAGAAAAACAAGTCTAGATGAATTGCCTCAGTTATTTAATGTATTAAAAGGTGAAATGAGCCTTGTTGGCCCAAGACCTATCGTTCGTAGTGAATTAATCCGGTATCAAAAAGATATTGATTATTACTTAATGGCAAAACCAGGTATGACCGGATTATGGCAAGTAAGCGGTCGTAATGATGTTGATTATATTACTCGAGTTTATTATGACGCTTGGTATGTCAAAAATTGGTCAGTCTGGAATGATATTGTTATTTTGTTAAAAACATTCAAAATTGTAATTAACAAAACTGGAGCTTATTAAATTTATTAAATAGGAGATTTTAAATATGTTACTCAACAAATTTCATTTTCTTTCTATATTTACAATTTTTATTTCAACTTATTCCATTGCACAAATAACCGATATTCAAATGTTATTTTCAATTGCAGAGAAAACGCACAAGGTTGGTATTGCGAAAAAAAGTAAAATTGTCGATGCTCGTCCAGCAAAAGCAGGGGAAATCGTTATTACAAATATCAAAAATGAAGGCGTTGAAACCCAAAGTCCTCCTGCAAAAGAAGGCGATATGGTGGTAAAAAATCGTTGCCCTGAAACTGGTAACGAAGAAATTTTAGTTTCAAAAAATAAGTTTTTACAACGCTATGAAGGACCACTATCAGATAAAAACCCTCAATTAAGTAATGAATGGCAAAGTTATAAACCTAAAGGAATTGAGATGGAATATTTTATTGTTAGCCCTCAAGACGGTAACTTAAAATTTATAGCTCCTTGGGGTGAAGAAATGATCGCTTATCCTGGAGATGTTATTGTAAGGGCACCTAATGATCATAAAGATACTTATCGAATTGCAAAAGCAGCTTTTAGTTGTACTTATGAAATTATTAATCCAGCAAAACAATAAAATTTAAGTACGCTATCCTTTTCCATTATCTTATTAGTGTGTATAATTACGCCGTTTAAAGTAGCTACTTCGGTAGCTTTTTGTTTGATTATCAATAAAGTTGTTAACTATTAGAGGAAACATGGCAAAAGAAGATAGTATTGAAATGCAAGGTACCATTTTGGAAACCTTACCAAACACAATGTTTCGTGTTGAATTGGAAAATGGTCACGTGGTGACCGCTCATATCTCCGGTAAAATGCGTAAAAACTATATCCGTATCCTTACCGGTGATAAAGTGACTGTTGAAATGACACCTTATGACTTAAGCAAAGGTCGTATCGTTTTCCGTAGTCGTTGATCTCCATACTCCCCCTTGTTTTAAATGGCAAGGGGGGGGGGAGGTAAATCCCTTTTAAATAAGAGTTTATTCTATGCTAATCGATCGCTTATCCCCTATCATTAATCTATTTATTTTTCTCTTTTTTATCACTGTTATTACCATAAAAAATGCTTACTATATTGCTCCACTCATTTTGGTTTTAATAGCGATTGTTTATTTAATAACTCACTATAAAACAATTTATATTGATAAATCTGTTAAGTATTACATTGTTGCAGCACTAGCCTATTATGCAGTCTCTCTTTTAGTTGCAATTATCAACCACGATTCTATTCCACATTCATTTAAACCAGACCACTTTTTATTATTATCTATTCCTTTGTTATTATTATTTATTCAATATAAACCTAGTCTGAAAGGCTTATCCCTTACTTTTGCAACAGCAGCTATTTTGTCCGGATTATTGGCTATATATAATAAATTTTTTCTTGGTATTGAGCGAGCTTTTGAATCAATACACCCTATTCCTGTTGCCGCCGTGATTATGACATTAGTTTTATATTGTATAACACTTGCTTTCTATTTCCTCAGACAAGGTAACATAAAAATAGCTAGTTTCCTGCTTATTGCCGCAACAATAGGATTAGCCGGGAATATTCTTACCGGTTCTCGTGGCACTTGGTTAATTTTCCCTGTTGCAATTATTCTTTTATTCTGGATTTATGCTAAATCACTTAAACGCTTTATTATTCCTTTTTCTGTTAGCCTTATCTCTTTAATCATTATTGCCGGTTTGATACCACAAAGCGGAATACAACAACGTTATCACGCTGCCGTTAGTGATATTACGCTATATTTTAATGGTACTAAAAAAGAAACATCTATTGGTATGCGTTTTGAACTTTGGCGCAGTGCTTTAGATGGTATTAAAGAAAAACCTTTATTGGGTTGGGGAAAAGATGGTATGGATGAGAAAAGACTTCAACAGTCTACCGAAGGCAAATATCCTACAATTATTAAAAATTTTCCTCATACTCATAATCTATTTATTGAACAAACTTTTTATAGAGGATTTTTAGGGCTATTTGTCTTACTCTTATTTCTTTGTATAATTTCCTATTATTTTATTATTACCTATAGAAATTCTTGCAATGAAAAAAACAAAGTTATTGCTTTCTTAGGTATTATTAATATTCTATCTCTTTTTTCATTTAGTTTAAGTGATGCATTACTCCGAGGAAAAGAATATGCAATGTTCTTTTATATTAGTAATATAATATTTTATGCAATGACACTTCCAAATAAAAATAAAGAGGATTAAATGCTACCTATTTATGTTATTCATATTGACTCTGCAACTGAAAGAGAGGATTCTATACAGCAACAATTTGATAATCTGAAAATTAAGTTTGAGTTTTTTCCAGCTATAAATGCTAAAGAAACGCCAAATCATCCTTTATTTTCACATTATAATGCGAAAAAGCATTTTCAAAGGAAAGGTCGAAATTTATCTTTAGGTGAATTAGGATGTTATGCAAGTCATTACTCGACTTGGGAAAAATGTCTCGAATTAAATCAACCAATTATTGTACTTGAAGACGATGTAACTATCTTAGAAAATTTTAAAGACATTTATACGAATGCCGAAAGAATAATACAAAAATATGATTTTTTATGGCTTCACAAAAACCATCGTAATGATGATAAAGTAGTTGTTGAAACAATAGATACATTTTCAATTGTTAAATTCTATAAAGATTATTTTTGTACTCAAGGTTATCTCATTACTCCTAAAGCTGCTAAACAGTTATTAGCCTATTGTGAAGAATGGGTTTATCCTGTTGATGATCAAATGGCTAGATTTTATGAAAATAAAATAGAAAATTACGCTGTTTATCCCGCTTGCATTGATCATATCACTAGTATGGAATCTCTTATTGGTGATGATAGAAGAGGTAAGAAAAAACTCTCATTAACATCTAAGATTAGACGTGAATATTTTAATCTAAAAGATCACTGTCACCGTGCTTGGCATAATTTTTGTTTTAAATTAAAAGATTAATTAAATAAAAATTTAAGTATATATCTAAAAAACAGCTTTATATCAAAGATATAAAGCTGTTTAAAATCTGTTCTAAAAAATTTTGTCAATTTAACAATGCTATTTCACTTCTCGAATCATAATTTCTGCCGGGATGGTTTCACCTTGCCAATAAAGTTCAGCAGCAACATTTTGTGCTAAATCTAAAAAGGCTTTGCTGATTTCATCATTAGGCGCGGCAATCACAGTCGGTTTGCCCTGATCCAAATCCTCGCGTAAACGGATATGTAGTGGCAATTGACCCAACAATTTGATGTTGTAGCGTTTAGCAATTTTTTCTGCACCGCCAGTGCCAAAAATCGCTTCGTGATGACCGCAATTTGCACAAATATGAACGCTCATATTTTCCACAACGCCCAATACTGGCACAGAAACTCGGTTAAACATCGTGATACCTTTAATCGCATCCAATAATGCAATATCCTGCGGTGTAGTAACTACAATCGCACCAGTTACCGGAATTTGTTGTGACAATGTCAATTGAATATCACCTGTTCCCGGTGGCATATCGATCACAAGATAATCCAAATCCGTCCACCAGGTTTCATTCAATAATTGGCTCAAAGCACTGCTTGCCATTGGCCCGCGCCAGATAGTTGCACTATCCGCATCCATTAAATAGCCGATTGAGTTAGATTGCAAACCGTGTGCCACAATCGGTGTCATATGTTGATTATCCGGCGAAGTAGGGCGTTGCTCTTCAGCCCCCAACATATAAGGAATGGATGGGCCATAAATATCAGCATCTAAAATACCTACTTTCGCACCTTGTGCTTGTAATGCTAATGCCAAATTAACCGCAGTTGTCGATTTTCCTACTCCACCTTTACCAGAACTCACCGCAATAATGTTTTTCACTCCGTTTACTGCCGGTTGATTGTTAGCTCTTTTTAAAGTAGCGATTTGATAATTAAGATTCCATTCGGTTGATGCAACCTTCGCCAACCGTGCCAACGATTCACTTAATGATGCTTTCAAATCGGCAAAACCGCTGTTCCAAGCAAATGGCATTGTTAACTCAATTTGCAATTTGTTGTTTTCACAACTAATTTTTTTCACTGCTTTTAGTGTCAGCAGATCTTTTTGTAAGGTAGGATGTTGAAATTGTTCCAATTTGTCGGCAATTTGTTGCACAACATTTTCATCAAGATGAGTATAAGTAAAATTAAGACTACGCATTTATCTGTCCTTAAATTAGGTAGTGTTTAAATTAGCTCGTCTATTTAACCACGACCACAAGCAACTGTTAAGTAAAATCAATCGAAAACAGCGCTAATACATATTTGGTAGTAGTAGTTAAACTGGAAAATAGCCTGTCAATAGAGTAACATTAGCGGTTATTTTCACAATTAAAAACGAATTAATCAAAAGGAAAAATTATGTCCAGTCGCCGTCAAATATTAGTTACTTGTGCCTTGCCTTATGCAAACGGTCCAATCCATTTAGGTCATATGCTTGAACATATTCAAGCCGACATTTGGGTACGTTTTCAACGGATGCGCGGTAATGAAATTTATTTCGTCTGTGCAGACGATGCTCACGGTACACCTATTATGTTGAAAGCGGATCAAATGGGTATCTCGCCAGAACAATTGATTGCAGATGTGCAACAACAACATATTTCTTCATTTTCCGGGTTTAATATCAGTTATGATAATTACTACTCTACTCATAGTCCGGAAAACCAAGAATTATCCTGCACAATTTATAACAAATTGAAACAAAACGGTTTTATCAAGAGCAAGACTATTTCTCAACTTTATGATCCAGAAAAAGGAATGTTCCTACCGGATCGATTTGTGAAAGGTACTTGCCCAAAATGTAAAGCTGAAGATCAATATGGTGATAACTGTGAAGTCTGTTCCGCTACTTACAGCCCAACAGAGTTGATTAATCCTCGTTCTGTCGTTTCCGGCGCAACTCCGATCCTGAAAGAATCCGAACACTTCTTCTTTGATTTACCGTCATTTGAATCTATGTTGAAAGATTGGATTAAATCTGGCACGTTGCAGACCGAAGTTTCCAATAAAATGATGGAATGGTTTGAATCTGGTTTACAGCAGTGGGATATTTCTCGCGATGCGCCTTATTTCGGTTTTGAAATTCCAAACCAACCTGGTAAATATTTCTATGTCTGGTTAGATGCCCCTATTGGTTATATGGCATCTTTCAAAAATTTATGTAATCGTAAAAATATTGATTTCGACCATTTCTGGCAACAAAACAGCAACACCGAACTTTATCATTTTATTGGTAAAGATATTGTCTATTTCCACAGTCTATTCTGGCCGGCAATGCTTGAAGGTGCAGGTTACCGCAAACCGAATAATATTTTTGTACACGGTTATGTCACTGTAAACGGTGAAAAAATGTCTAAATCCCGTGGTACTTTTATTCAAGCAAAAACCTATCTTGAATATCTTGATCCTGAATGTTTACGTTATTACTATGCAGCAAAATTAAGTGGTCGTATTGATGATTTAGATTTAAATTTGGAAGATTTTGTACAACGTGTGAACAGCGATATTGTCAATAAATTGGTTAATCTTGCTAGCCGTAATGCAGGATTTATTCAAAAGCGTTTCGATGGCAAATTAGCAGCTCGCCTACACGATCAAGCCTTATGGCAAGAATTCAGCCAACAAGCAGAACAAATTGCTCAACATTACGAAAATCGTGAATACAACAAAGCAATTCGCGAAATTATGACTTTATGCGATAAAGCCAATAAATATGTGGATGAAACCGCACCTTGGATAATTGCAAAAGATGAAACTCGCCAGCAGGAGTTGCACGAGGTCTGCTCAATGGGTATTCAAATGTTTCGTATATTAATGGGCTATTTAAAACCGGTATTGCCGAAATTGGCAGAGCGTGCAGAAGCCTTTTTGCACGATGAATTGCGTTGGGAAACCTTAACTTCTCCATTATTGGCACACGAAATTGCACCATTCAAAGCATTATTTAGTCGTTTAGAAATGAAACAGATTGAAGCTTTGATCGAAGCCTCAAAAGCAGAAAATGCTCAATTTGCAACCCAAACAGCGCCGGCAAAAATAAGTGAAACAGACAGTGAAATTGAGCCATTTGAAAAAACTATTACTATTGATGATTTTGCTAAATTGGATTTACGTGTGGCAAAAGTATTGAAATGTGAAGCCGTGCCAGAAAGTAAAAAATTATTGAAGTTCACACTTGATTTAGGTGTTGAAACTCGTCAGGTTTTTTCAGGTATCAAAGCGGCTTACAACAAACCGGAAGAATTAGAGGGGAGAATGGTGATTATGGTTGCCAATCTTGCGCCTCGTAAAATGAAATTCGGACTTTCTGAAGGAATGATTTTATCTGCCGGTAGTGGTGGTGCAGATCTGTTCCTACTTGATGTCGATAGCGGTGCTAAAGCTGGTTATCGTGTCAAATAAAACCATCATAAATAGCGATGGGGCTTCTATTAGCTCCATCTTTCTTTTTATTCAATCAATTCACTTTCTAAGAAAAAACAATGTCACTCACACCCGAAAGCCAATTATTACAACGCCACCTTAATCTGTTTGAAAATGAAACTTTACTTTTTCTCGGTAATATACAGGATGATTTTCCATCACAATGTCGTATCTTAGCCAAACGGATTAATGTAGTCAGTTATTACTTTGATTATGTATGTCACGCTAAAAATCCTACTGAATTTACGCTTGAAGCTGATTATCAAGAAGCATCTCTCATCATTTTTTACTGGGGAAAAAACAAACAAGAGTGTCTATTCCAATTAACTCAAATTTTGTCGCAAGCGCCTATCGGACAAAAAATTTTATTAGTAGGAGAAAATCGTGGAGGCGTTCGATCCGCAGAGAAGTTTTGTGGCAAATTAGGCGATATTTATAAAATTGATTCCGCTCGGCGATGTAGCCTTTACTATTTTAAATTACAAAAACCGGTGCAATTTACATTATCCGACTGGTGGAAACAATATACACTTCCACAATTGCCACAATTAACTATCTATGCACTGCCGGGTGTATTCAGCTCCAGTGAACTGGATCAAGGTACAGATTTATTGCTTTCAACTATGCAACAGCCTGTGCAAGGAAAAGTGTTAGATATCGGATGTGGTGCTGGGGTAATCGGTGCTTATCTAAAATTCCTTTCACCACAAATTGAGCTGACAATGAGCGATATTCACGCTATGGCAATTGCCTCGACAATACAAACATTGCAACAAAATCAACTGCAAGGTACGGTTATCGCTAGTGATGTTTTTTCACAAATTAATGACAAATTCGATTTAATTATCTCCAATCCGCCGTTCCATTCAGGTTTGAATACTGCTTATCAAGCAGTAGAAACCTTAATCACTGAAGCCAAGCAACATTTAAATCGTGGCGGAGAATTAAGAATTGTAGCTAATGCATTTCTGCCTTATCCGGATCTGCTTGATCGCAGTTTCGGTACACATCAGGTTCTTGCGAAAACAGGCAAATTTAAAGTTTATAGTGTGAAAAACGCTTAAATGACGGTATCTTTCATAAACTTTTCACAATTTCATTGTCTAAATCGCTACAATTTCGTATAGTAACTGCCGTTCTCAACGGGGTGCATTACTAAAAGTAAGGCTGAGATAATACCCGTCGAACCTGAACTGATTAGTCGCAGCGGAGGGATTTGAGAAGCAGCTTGCTATTCAAAATCCTGTTTGCATTTATCAATAATGAAATAGGAATTCACTATGTTAAAAAAAACACTTTTCCTCAGTGTATTGACCGTTAGTACCATTTCTTTCGCCAATGCTGAAACCTTAACCGTTTATACTTATGATTCTTTTGCTTCCGATTGGGGGCCTGCACCAAAATTAGAACCTATGTTCGAAAAACAGTGCAGCTGTGATCTCAAATTCGTGCCTTTTGAAGATAGTGTCACAATGTTTAATCGAGTGCGTTTAGAGGGCAAAAAAAGCAAAGCTGATATCGTGTTAGGTTTAGATCAAAGCTTAATTGAAGCCGCAGATCAATCACAGCTATTTGCCAAAACTGACATCAGTTTAAACAATCTCCACTTACCACTAAAATGGGAAAATCAAACCTATATTCCTTATGATTTCGGTAGTTTCGCCTTTATTTATGACAAAACAAAACTCAGCAATCCTCCAAAAAGCCTAAAAGAATTGATTGAACGTCAGGATCTACGCATTATCTATCAAGATCCGCGCACCAGTTCTGTCGGTCGTGGCTTATTACTTTGGGTCAATCAGGTTTATCCGCAAGATCAAGTAGAACAAGCGTGGCAACAACTGGCAAAGCACACCGTCACTGTCGGCAAAGGTTGGACTGAAACTTACGGTGCCTTTTTGAAAGGAGAAAGCGATTTAGTATTGAGCTACCGTAGTTCACCACTCTATCATCAACTAAATGAACAGAAACAAAACTATGCAGCAACAGAATTCAGCGAAGGCAATATTTTACAAATCGAAATTGCAGCAAAATTAAAAGCAAGTAAACAAACGAAATTAGCAGATCAATTTTTACAATTTTTAATCTCACCGGAAGCACAAAATATTATCAGCCAAAGTAATGTGATGTTTGCTGTTACCGATGCAGCGATTGAACCACATTATGATCAATTGCGTCATCGAGTGCTATCTGAAAAAACTATTGATACTTCAAATATCAGCCATCAACAAACCAAACAATGGCTTGCTGTATGGCAAAATGCGTTGGCAAAATAATGCGTTATATTGAAATAAAACGGCAACTTTTTCTGTTGCCGGGTTTAGTCATATTATTACTGCTCACCATTATTTATGGCGGCAGCTTACAACAATTACTACAACATAGTCGCTTCTCACAATGGCTAAATTTACTGCAAAACGATTACCTGCAACAAGTTATCTTTTTCAGTTTTTATCAAGCCGGATTATCCGCTACTTTCTCACTATTTTTCGGTATTATTGTTGCCAGATCACTGTTTTATCTAGATTTTTTTGCCAAAACCTTTCTATTAAAAATTTTCTCGCTGACCTATGTGTTACCGGCACTGGTTGCTATTTTCAGTATTGTCGGTATTTACGGTTTCAATGGTTGGATTAATCAATTTCTTCGTCTATTCGGGCAGCAACTTCCCGATATTTACGGTTTAAGCGGTATTCTAATCGCCCATCTTTTTTTCAATATTCCATTAGCGGCAAAAGTGTTATATCAACGCTTGCAACAGTTACCTGCTTCACAATTCAAATTGGCGGCGCAACTGAATTTACGTCATTGGCGTTTTTTCCGTTGGGTGGAAATGCCATTTTTGCGTCCAACCTGTTTTAATCTGTTCGGGCTTATTTTTTTGCTCTGTTTTACCAGTTTTACCATTGTTTTAACGCTGGGCGGTGGGCCGAAATACACCACGTTGGAAGTGGCAATTTATCAGGCTATTACTTTTGATTTTGATATTGAAACCGCAGCATTATTGGCGATTTTACAATTTCTGTTCTGTTTCACCCTGTTCAGTATCAACAATCGTTTCGCTCGTTATCAACAAAGCGAAACTTCACCTCAAGCGCGCTGTTTACCCAATTTAAACCGTTATCAGCGTTGCTATCACTATTTTATTTTAATCACTGCAACACTTTTCATTGTCGCTCCACTGCTGGAAACGCTATTTGCCGGATTAAATGCCCGTCATTTATGGCAACAGTTGTTACATCCGGCGTTATGGCAAGCCATTGCTTTTTCACTCTTGTTAGCACCCACTGCGGCACTACTTTGTCTGATACTAACAATTTCTCTTCTGCTGACCACCCGCCATCTCTATTGGCTAGGTAAACAGCGAAGTAGTCAATGGATGCTAAATATCGGCACAATTATTTTAGCTATCCCAACCTTAGTGTTAGCAACAGGATTATTTCTCTTTCTTGTAGAAATGGAAAGCAATACAATATCGTTATTTATTTTAGTCGCTCTTTGCAATGCTTTAGTAGCAATGCCATTCGCATTACAGTTACTAACCGCACCTTTTTACAGTAATATGTTGAACTATCAACGGCTCTGTTTATCATTAAATCTTCGTGGTTGGCAACGTTGGAAAATTGTTGAAAAGGCAATGTTAATTCGTCCATTACGCTCTGCATTTGCTTTAGCAATGGCAATTTCATTAGGCGATTTTACTGCTATCGCACTTTTCGGCAATAATGGTTTCACTTCATTACCACTACTGCTTTATCGACAATTAGGCCATTACCAAAACGATGCTGCCGCTGTCACCGCAATGGTGTTATTGCTGTTTTATTTTTTCATTTTTTTATTTACGGAACAAAATCGACCCAATGATTACACTTAAACAAGTGCATTACACTTATCCACCAATGCCAATGTATTTTGATTTACAACTTACTCGAACTGAAAAAGCTGCCCTTATTGGTGCCAGTGGTGCTGGCAAATCTACCCTACTCAATCTTATTGCCGGCTTTGAATATGCAGAATCAGGAGAAATCTGGCTTAACGGTGAAAATCACACTTTCACTGAACCTTATCAACGCCCAGTATCAATGTTGTTTCAGGATAATAATCTATTTAATCATCTCACCGTTGCCGAAAATATCGCTTTAGGTTTAAAACCAAGTCTTTCGTTGAATAAAACAGAGCAAAAACAAGTCACTGATGTTGCCGAGCAAGTAGGGCTAGAACATTATTTAGCAAGACTGCCGCAACAACTTTCCGGTGGTCAAAGACAACGCGTTGCCCTTGCTAGAACCTTATTACGTAATCGTCCAATCTTATTGCTAGACGAACCTTTTTCTGCGCTTGACCCTGAATTACGACAAGAAATGTTGCAACTGGTTGATAAAATCTGCTGTCAAAAACAGCTATGTCTATTATTAGTGACACATCAACTTAGCGAAGTAATTAATATTATGCAACGCGTTATTCGAATTGATAATGGCAAGATAACTGAAAATTATTTGGTGCAACACCACAATAATCGTTAGAATACAGAACTTTGTTACAAAAATGATAAGGACAGGAATATGACAACAACAACGATTGAGCTATCTTCACTCACCCCACATCCAAGTGTGGAATATTGGTCAGTATGCAAAGTGGAAGCGCTTTTTGAAACTCCATTTCTTGATTTAATCTACCGTGCAGCACAAGTTCATCGTGAAAATTTCAATCCACAAACCATTCAGCTGTCAACACTGATGTCTATTAAAACTGGCGGTTGTCCAGAAGATTGTGGGTACTGTCCTCAATCCGCCCGTTACCAAACCGGTGTGCAAAAAGAAGAACTTTTAGATATTGAAGATATTGTGGCAAAAGCCAAAATTGCTAAAGAACGAGGTGCAGGGCGCTTCTGTATGGGCGCAGCGTGGCGAGGGCCTAAACCAAAAGATATTGAAAAAGTCTCCGCTATTATTAAAGCAGTGAAAGAACTCGGACTAGAAACTTGTGGCACATTCGGTTTATTACAAGATGGAATGGCAGAACAGCTTAAAGAAGCTGGGTTAGATTATTACAACCATAATATTGATACTGCTCCGGAACATTACAAAGAGGTCATTAGCACTCGCCGTTTTGATGATCGCATCAATACTCTCGGCAAAGTACGCAAAGCTGGCTTGAAAGTATGCTGTGGCGGTATTGTTGGAATGAATGAGACTCGTAAAGAACGTGCTGGTTTGATTGCCAATTTAGCTAATCTTGATCCACAACCAGAATCTGTCCCAATAAATCAGTTAGTCAAAGTGGAAGGCACACCAATGATGGAAGCGGAAGAATTGGATTGGACAGAATTTGTACGTACTGTTGCCGTTGCTCGCATTACAATGCCAAACAGCTATGTGCGACTTTCCGCCGGTCGTCATAAAATGCCGGAAGCAATGCAAGCACTCTGTTTTATGGCTGGTGCAAATTCCATTTTCTATGGTGACAAATTATTAGTAACTGGTAATAACGAAGAAGATCACGATCAAATGTTAATGACCAAATTGGATTTAGTACCGGAAACATTAGAGAATAAGTTAACTTCTGAGGAATAATTTCTATTTAAAGAAATCTTATTTTTATGACCCCAATTACCTTTTGGTAATTGGGTTTAATTTATTGTTTTATTTCTTAGCATCATAGTTAAAATAGTATATAAATACTTATTCAGATACATTAATAGAGTAAATCCGTCATTGCAAAAAATGATAAATCGGGACGATGGCGGCGGCGGTGGAAATATCTTCAAACTTCATTTTGGAAGCACAGAGTTGAGCGGAAGTGCGGTGTAAATTTTGTATGGTTTTTGTGTTTTTGACATAGTCAATCAACTGGTTGATTAACGGCGGTGGCAACATTCCTGTGAGGACGATAACGCGGGGATCGAGCCACGCGATGGCAGATAGCATAAGGGAATGGATTTGCTCTTGGCTGTGTGCGAGCCATTTTTGCACTTGAGGATTTTCCATTAAATTTCCTTGCAACTGAGACTCGCCGAGTGCGTCTTGCAAATATTTCCAGCTTGGGCGAGGGGCATCATAAGGGAACAATAAGCCCACTTCACCAGCATTACCGAAACCGCCGCGAATTAATTTGCCTTGCGAGATAATGCCCGCCCCAATGCCAAAATCAAGGCTGATGACCACCATATCTTCAATATCATTCCATAAACCTGAATAATATTCCCCCAGTGCCACCGTGTTAATGTTGTTCTCAATATGGCAGGGGTAGCCGAGTTTTTCGCTGAATACGTTGGCTAAGTTAGGGATATTTTGTAATAACGGAAACCAAGGGGAGGAAATGGATTGATCGGCCAATAGGTAGCCAGAAAGAGAAAAACCGATGCCGAGAATTTTTGCTTCAGCGAGAAATTTTTTGTCTAAAAGTTGCTGAAGTGCGGTGCGAATTTGTTGGCATAATTCATCAAATTGCACGCTATTGTGGTAAACATAGCGTTCATTGGCAATTTTATTGCCAATAAAATCCACGATTGCGAGCTGAAATGAGTTATCTGAAAAGGTGATGCCAATCGAGCAACAAGCATTGGGATTTAAGGTTAAATGAAAAGAAGGCGTTCCCCGTTTTTTTACCATTTTCTCCGTTTCTTTAATCAGCCCGAGAAACAACAGTTTACGGCAATACTGTGTTACCGCCCCAGGGGTTAAACCCGATAATGCGCTTAATTCTTTGCGTGAGGGGGAATATTGGCGAATGAGCCGTAGTAACAGTTTTTCGCTGGCTTTGAGATTAAAAATAGCATTGTCTTTTTTGCTTTCAGTCATTTTTTGATCACGCCTCGTTCACAGTTTGCGATGGTTCGGGAGTACGGCTTCACATTATACAAAAGCGAAGCCGTGATCGGCTATGAGTAAAGTGCGGTGTTATTTTAAGGCATTTTTTACCGCATTATAAAAATCGCCCATTTTACATAAGCCCTGTGCATTGGTTGGGCAATCTTCAAGCTGTAAGGTTATACGATTTGGCGGATTTGTTAAAGAGAGTTTTGTGCCGTTGTTTGATTAATATATTCGGCTTTAGTGAAAATCAGGTTTTGTTTGTAGATTGTGATAAGTTGAATACGATCATATAACATCCATTTATATTTAAAACTTCTAAACCAACGCCCCATCGGAACATTATCCCAACAATTTCCTCGACGACTCATACTTTGTATCAAGCCGTGTTGTTTTACACATTGCAGCAAAAGAGAAAATCAGCCGTTAATGGATGCAATTAAAACTTAACATTTCAAAGGGTTACATTTAAACTACCAACATCATTAACGCCGATAACGCCATTTGCGGCACAAGTGCTTTTGTGCGAAGCTGAACCGAAAAGGCGAACAAAGAAAATGCGTATAGCCAAATTGTGCTGGATAATCAAAGTGCGGTGAAAAATGCGTGGAAATTAAAAGAGAGAGAAAGTTTGAGCGTGGTGTTGGATAAAAACGGCAAAGTGAAGTTTGTTCACGAGGGGAAACTTTCTTCTGGACAGATTGATGAAGTATTGAGTTTAGTCAACAGTCTGTTGAAAAATCAGTAATCATTTTGAAAAAATAGCCGATTAATCGGCTATTTTCATAGAGTTAATGCGGTTTTCGGCAAGTATTTATTTTCTGTAAAAGTTGCTGAACTTCAGGATCATTAAAAATCTCTGTGATATTCTGGCTTAGTCGTCTTCGCCAGTTAGGATATTGAGTGCTTGTTCCCGGAATATTGACGGGTTCAGACATATTTAACCAATCCTCAGGCTGAAGCCCTAGCAAGGCACTGTTTACCTTGCCGACATAGGTTTGCAGTTGATGATTAAATTTTTTACTAATTGGAGAGGATAAATCTTTTGGTAGATCAGGCTCAACGCCCACCTCTATTAGACGAGCTAAAATTTTTGCTTTAGCTTCCTGACGCTGCTGTTGCAATATCGCCAAAATTTTTTCATTTGGGTAAATGCCGTAACGCTGTCCAAGTTCAAAATCATAGCCTCGCCAATAGCCATCAATGGTTGGCAGATCGTGCGTACTTAAGGTTGTCATTGCCTGATAAGGATAATCGGCTAAATCTCGGCTTTTTCCTTGTTCGTCAAACTCAAAATAAAACACTTTATAAGATAAAATCCCCGCGTTTTTGAGTTTACTCACGATGGCTTTCGGAACTGTGCCCAGATCTTCCCCGATAATAAGCGCTTTGTGGCGATGACTTTCTAGGGCAAGAATGGCGATCAAATCATCAACAGGATAACGAATATATGCCCCATCTTGTGCCTGGCCATTCTTAGGAATCCACCACAGTCGTAGCAGTGACATAATATGATCGATACGTAATGCACCACAGTGGTTCAAATTGGCTCGCACAAGATCAATAAAGGGTTGATAGGCTCGTTGCTGCAAAATATGTGGATTGAGCGGCGATAAGCCCCAGTTTTGCCCTTGTGGAGCTAAAATATCAGGCGGTGCACCAATGCTGGCTTTTAAGCAATAAAGTTGCTTATCACACCAAGTTTCTGCGCCTTGATCGGAAACGCCAACAGCAAGATCACGATAAAGCCCAATCGGCATTTTTAAGGTTTTGCAGAGTTCATTACATTCTTTGAGCTGAGTTTCCGCAATAAATTGTAACCACGCATAAAAATGAATGTTCGCTTGGTGGGTTTGCTGGAAGTGGGCGACCGTTTCGCTATGATAATCCTGATATTGCGTAGCCCAATAATTCCAACCCCATTGTTCAGGGCATTGCTCACTGAGATGTTGATGAAGTGCATCAAAAGTGGCTTGAATAATAAGGCTTTCCCCTTTTTGTTGGAGAAATTGCTCAAAATCAGCTTGGCGAGTAGAATTTGCCTGTTGTTGGAAAAAAGAGAAAGCAAGTCGTAGCCCTTTGAGTTTTAATGCCATCACTTCTGTGTAATGAATATGGCTTGCCGTGCGTAATTTTTCTAAGGTTTGCTGAATTTGTGGCTGCTGAAACCATTGCTGTGCTTCAGGATTTTGCTGAAATTCAGGTAATGTATTGAGATCAATATAAAGGATATTGAGCCATTTTCTTGATGAAGGACTGTAAGGGCTAGCACTTTCAGGATTAGCAGGAAAAAGAGCGTGAATGGGATTTAACCCAACGAAATCCGCCCCTGTCGCCGCAATGTGGCGTAGAAATTGTTTGAGATCGCCAAAATCGCCAATGCCCCAATTATGCTCAGATTTCAAGCTATATAATTGAATAAATGATCCCCATAGCTTTTTACCTTGTTCCATTTCTGGTGGTTGATAACAGCGTTTTGGGGCAACGATCAAGCGGCAAGCATAGTTTTTCGTCCCGACCTTTAAGGTTAAATTGTGATAACCCAACGGCAGATGATGAGGAAAACGCAGGGTATTACGTTTTACTTTCCCCTTGATTTCCCCTTGCTGATTTTCCAGTTGAAGCCGCCAATCGCCCTGCACATTGTGCTTGAGATCCGTGCGATGGAGCTTTAAAAAGTGCGGTGTGTTTTCATAAAGGATTTTTACTGGTGGCAACATCGCTGAATATGTCCCCGTATTTCCCGCAAATGCCTTAAATAAACGCTGCTGGGTTTGCAGGCTGGCAACTTTTTTTAGCCCTCGTTCATCGTAAAAATAAGGCAGTATGCCTGCTTGCTGAAATCGCTTGGTTGATCTGTTCATTGTGCTAACCTCTGTCTTTACGCTATTTTTTTAGCCAAATGCGTGATTGATAATCACGGATTGAACGATCCGAGCTGAATTTGCCAAGCCGTGCGGTGTTTAAAATGGCACTTTCTAACCACGCATCACGATCTAAATAAGCCTGGCCAATACGTTCCTGAGCTTTTCGATAGCTCTCAAAATCAGCGAAAACGAGGAATGGATCTCGCTCAAGCAAACTATCTAACATTAAGCTGAACGCCGTTTTATCCCCTTTGCTCGCTTTGCCTTTGGCCAAAAAATCCACCGCATTTTTTAAGACAGGATCATTGCGATAGTAAGTTTTCGGCGAATAGCCTTCTGCTAATAGTGTTTGAATACTTTCAACAGTATGTCCAAAGAGGAAAATGTGTTCTTGTCCTACCATTTCAGCAATTTCAACATTGGCTCCATCAAGGGTTCCTAAGGTTAATGCGCCATTTAATGCGAGCTTCATATTTCCTGTTCCTGAGGCTTCTTTCCCTGCCATTGATATTTGTTCGGAAATATCCGCCGCTGGGATAATTTTTTCTGCTAGCGATACACGATAATCAGGTAAAAACGCCACTTGCAGCTTATCTTTCATCTGTTTATCGTTATTGATGATCTCTGCGACATTGTTAATGGCGTGAATAATATTTTTCGCCAGATAATAGCCCGGTGCGGCTTTGCCTGAAAAAATAAATAATCTCGGAGTGTAATCTTCATTTGGATTATCTTTTAGCCATTGATATGTCGCAATAATATTGAGCAAATTCAAATGCTGGCGTTTGTATTCGTGGAAACGCTTAATTTGCACATCAAAAATCGCATCTGGATTGACTGATAAGCTAAGCGTTTGCTCAATTTCTCTGGCAAGAGCCGCTTTGTTTTGCTGTTTTATATGCCAATAAGCCTCGCGGAAGTTGACATCATCAACCACATTTTCCACTTGGTGAAGTAACTCAAGATCTTTTTTCCAATCGCCTTTGACGGTTTGATCGAGCAACTGGCTTAATGCAGGGTTGGCTTGTTGGATCCAACGTCTTGGGGTAATGCCATTGGTAACATTACAGAATTTTGTTGGGAAAAGTTGGTGATATTCTGGGAAAAGCTGACTAACCAACAAATCAGAATGAATTTGAGCAACACCATTCACCGCAAAACAGCTCACGACGCAAAGATTTGCCATTCTTACACGATAATCAAACAAAATTGCCAGTTTTTCCCATACTTTGGCATCATCGCCAAATTGTGCTTTCACTTGTTGATGGAAAAGGTGATTAATTTTTTCCACAATTTTAAAGTGACGTGGCAATAATTGTTTAAATAGGCGTTGATCCCATTGTTCTAGTGCTTCTGGCAACAAGGTGTGATTGGTGTAAGCGAAACTTTGTTGGCAAATAGACCACGCTTGTTGCCAAGTGAGTTGATGCTCATCAAGCAAAATCCGCATTAATTCAGGGATTGCAAGGGTTGGGTGCGTGTCGTTGAGCTGAATCACTTGGCGTTTCGGAAATTCTTCCAAGGTGAAGCCTTGTGCCAAGTGGCGAGAAAGAATATCCGCCACGGAGCAAGCACAATGGAAATATTGCTGCATTAAGCGTAACTGTTGTCCTGCACGATGATTATCGTTCGGGTATAGCACTTGGGTAAGTGCGGTGCTTTTTATTAAGGTTTTTTCCGCTGCGACAAATTTGCCCTCATTAAACTGGTTTAAATCAAAAGATTGTGGGCTGTCTGCTTGCCAGAGGCGTAGCGGTTGGATTACGTCATTTTGATAGCCCACAATCGGCAGATCAAAAGCTTTGCCTTCAATGGTTAATTTGGGTTGCCATTCATAGCGATCTCCCTCGATTGCCACCACTTTTCCACCAAAATGCACTTGCTGAGTTTTACTTGGATTGTAGCGATGCCAAGGATATTGATTTCTTCCCCACTCATCGCCACTTTCTACTTGTTTTCCATCTTGGAAAGCCTGTTTAAACAGCCCATATTGATAATGCAGCCCGTAGCCTGTCGCCGCTTGCCCTAGCGTTGCCATTGAATCTAAAAAGCAGGCGGCTAAGCGTCCAAGTCCGCCGTTGCCTAAAGCGGGATCTCGCTCTTGTTCCAGTACATCGACTAGTTCAATCTGATACTGGGCTAAATAGGCTTTGATCGCTTCATAATAGCCCAAATTCATCAGGTTATTCCCCGTGAGGCGACCAATGAGAAATTCCATAGAAAGATAATTGATATGGCGCGTTTCTTCAATTTTTCCTTGTGGTTTTTGCGAGGCAATCTCGAGAACGGAATGGGCAATAACCTGATACCATTGCTCAAGGGTAAATTGTTGTGGTGAGTTAAGTTCAAAAAAACGGCAGTATTTTTGTACATTATTATCAAATAACGCCATTTCATTTGTATGAGAAATAGACATAAAAACTCCTTTTAAGGCATAAATTAAACATTCTTCTTGTTTTATTATGCTCGGCAGGAGAAAAAATAAATCCTCCTTGTTATAATCTTGTCAGTATGACGAGTAGGAAGTAATTTCTTATTTGGGGGAGGAGAACTCCAAAAGACATCTTTCATCAACAAAAGGGTTATTAACAATGTTAATTCCATCAAAACTTATTTGTTCTTACCGCCTACAAAATAGCGTAACCAGAACCGCTTTATTATCCTTGCTAGAACAGGCTTCAGATTATCCTTTAGTGCTGATTACCGCTCCCGCAGGTTATGGCAAAACTACGTTGATTTCCCAATGGGCAAAGGATAAACCACATCTAGGCTGGTATTCTTTAGATGAAAGCGATAATCAAACGGAGCGGTTCGCAGGCTATTTTTGTGCGGCATTAGCGAGAGCTACCAACAACCACATTCACAATGAAGACAATCCGCCCTATTCCAATTTGTTTTCACTGTTTAATCAGTTGTTGGTCAATCTTGCTTCCTACGAACAGCCATTTTATCTGGTGATTGATGATTATCATTTAATTGAAAACGAAGAAATTCACGACGCATTAAAATATTGGATCAAACACCAACCGCCTGCAATGACGCTCATTTTGATTTCACGTTCTCAGCCGCCATTGAGCTTAGCCAGTTTAAGAGTGCAAGAACAATTATTAGAAATTAATGCCCATCAACTGCCTTTTTCTCATCAAGAAAGTATTGCATTTTTCCAATCTCGCTTAGAAGATCCCTTAACGGAACAAGAAATTACCGCACTTTGTGATGAGGTGGAGGGCTGGCCGACGGCGTTACAACTCATCAGCCTTTCTGCCAAACAGCAGAAAAGTACTTTACAAGATATTGCCAAACGCCTTTCCCATCATAGTTTTCACATCAATGATTACTTAAACGACGAAGTGCTTGCCCCTGTGGATAAAGCAACCAGACAATTTATTTTGCGTTGCTCCATTCTGCGTTCAATGAACGAAACTCTCGTGGCTGAAGTAACGGGCGAAACAGAGAGTCGATTTATTTTGGAACGGCTAGAAAAACAAGGGCTATTTTTACAGCGAATGGAAAGCGATGATAATTGGTGGCGTTTTCACCCGCTTTTTGCCTCTTTCTTAGCTCATTGTAGCCAGCGTGAGTTGGCAAATGAAATGCCCGCATTGCACCAACAAGCGGCACAAGGTTGGCTCGCTCAAGGCTATGTTACCGAAGCCCTCTACCACGCCAGCTTATTAGAAAATAAACAATTATTGTTGCAAATTTTATCACAAAACGGCTGGCAATTATTCCACCAAGGGGAGCTCAAATTATTAGAGCAAAGCCTAGAACATCTTGATGATACAGGGCTTGTCGCCTACCCTAATCTGGTGTTATTAAAAGCGTGGCTTGCCCAAAGCCAACATCGGCATAGTGAAGTAACTGGCATTTTTGCCCATTTTGAGCAACAGAACATCGATCTCAGCCCTGAAAATCAAGCGGAATTTGACGTGTTGCTCGCCCAAGTCGCCATAAATTCAGGCGATGAAAACACCGCACTTTCACTTGCCTCCAATGCATTAAATCGCCTTGCTGACAACGCCCACTATGCCAAAATTGTTGCCACCTCCATTATTGGCGAGGCGTGGCACGTTAAAGGCAATTTCGCCGATGCCATTACAATGTTACAAAAAGCGGAAAAAATGGCTCGTCAGTATCACACCTCTCACAATGTGCTGTGGACATTACTCCAACAATCGGAAATTTTGATCGCCCAAGGTTTTTTACAAGCGGGGTACGATATGCTCAATAAAGCGACGCTATTTGTGAAAGAAAACCACTTACAACAAATTCCAATGTATGAGTTTTTGCTCCGTTTGAAAGGGCAAATTTTATGGGATTGGTATGATTTGGACAAAGCCGAAGCAATGGCAACCGCTGGTATTTCTGTGTTGGATAGCGAAGAAGCAAGGCTACAATGTTTGGCGATTTTATGCAAAATTTCCATTGTACGCGGGGATTTAGACAACGCCGCCCGACTGCTAGAAAAAATTACCCAACTACAAAATGCACATCATTATCACAACGATTGGAATGCCAATGCTGATCAGGTCAAAATTGTGTTATGGCAAATGACGAACGATAACCAAGCTGCTCAAAATTGGCTAATTCAAAACCAACCACCAAGCACGGATACCAATCATTTCAGCCAAGTACAATGGCGTAATATTGCGCGGGCAAAAATGCTGATTGGCGATTATGAGGCTGCCAAAACAATTTTGGATAAATTGATCCAAACGGCGGAAAAGTTACAATTTATCAGCGACTTAAACAGAGCCTTAATTTTACGCAATCGGCTGCATTTTCTTACACATAACAAAACAGCGGCGATGGCAGATCTTCAGCTTGCTCTTGCCCTCACCAAACAAACCAACTTTATCAGTGTTTTCGTGTTGGAGGGGGAAATAATGGCACAGCAAATCCGCCAATTACTTGCCCAAAACAGCCTCGATGAATTAGTTGCTCATAAAGCTCAATTTATCTTACGCCACATCAACCAATATTATCGACATAAATTCGCTCATTTTGATGAAGAATTTGTCGCACAATTATTAAAAAATCCGCAAGTGCCAGATTTATTAAAAATCAGCCCCCTTACCCAACGGGAATGGCAAGTGCTAGGCTTAATTTATTCGGGATATAGCAACGACCAAATTTCAGATGAATTACAAGTTGCCACCACTACAATTAAAACCCATATCCGCAATTTATATCAAAAATTAGGCGTAGCAAATCGTAACGAAGCCATTCAATACACAAGGGAACTTTTGCAGTTGATGGGGTATAATTAAATTAAAAACGAAAAACGACTAAAAAAGGAAAATCAATAACAAACCTTGAAATACCACTCAAAAATGGCTATATTATGTGCTGAGGCGTAAGCTGCCATAAGTGCTATTTAATCGGGCGTAAGCTGCCATAAGTGCTACTTAATTAGGTGCAAGCTACCACAAGTGCTGAAAAAAGATGCCTAATCGGCATCTTTTTTTTGCACAGTATTTTCATTGGGGAAATGGTTATGAGTGATAGATTAAAATTATATCGTGTAACAGATCACTATCTTGATTTTTTAAGAGAAATTGAACCGAAAATTCCAGCCAATAAAGATAATGGAAAAAAGCGACCTTTTGTCGGTATAGTCCTTTCCATTAACGGTATAAAATATATTGCCCCTTTATCTTCTAAAATTTGTAAAAGTCAAAGTGATTTTAAGGTAAAAAGCAGTGGTGAACAAAAGGCAAGTATTCGCTTTGCTTATATGTTCCCCATTGTTGATAGTGCTTTAATTGAGATTGATTATACCAAAGAATTTGAGATAGATTTAAAATATACAGCGTTACTCATCAAAGAAGATTTATATATCAATCAACATAAAGCCCGCATTTACGAGATCGCAACCAAAACATATACCAATGCAATTACAAAACGTTTTGGCTTTGAGAAATTTTGTTGCAACTTTGCAAAATTAGAAGAAAAGCACAGAGATTATGAAACGCAGTAAAAATTACTTTAGTGCATTATAATCTTCTTCCCCTCCACCACTATTAGCAAAGTCAGAAATGGTTTTAACTCTCTTTAATCATATTTTACAGGCTTAAAAATCACGCCCTACAAGTGTTAAGAGCGTGATTTATCATTCAAAGTGCGGTCAGATTTTTCGCTATTTTTTTACTTTTTCTTCCCCTCAGGAATTAACCTTTTACACCGCCTGCGGTTAATCCGCCAACTAGCCAACGTTGGGCGAGTAGGAAGACGGCAGTGATAGGGATAGCGGAAAGGACGGCTGCAGCGGCAAAATCGCCCCATAAATAGTTTTGAGGATAAAGATATTGTTGCATACCCACGGCGAGGGTGTAGCTTTCCACATCACGCAAAAGTAACGAGGCGATTGGCACTTCTGTAATAGCTGCGATGAAAGATAAAATAAACACCACCGCCAAAATAGGGACAGAAAGCGGAAGTAAAATCAAGCGGAATGCCTGCCACGGGGTTGCTCCGTCTAATTCTGCAGCTTCTTCTAATGAGCCGTCGATAGTTTCAAAATAGCCTTTGATCGTCCAAACGTGCAATGCGATACCACCAAGATAGGCGAAGATCACGCCAGCGTGAGTGTTTAACCCCAGAAATGGGATATATTGCCCTAGGCGATCAAACAAGGCATATAAGGCGACAAGGGATAACACCGCAGGGAACATTTGGAAAATGAGCATTCCTTGCAATAGCGTTTTTTTGCCTTTGAATTTCATTCTGGCGAAAGCGTAAGCACAGGTGGTGGAAAGTGCGACAATTCCCACTGAAGTCAGCGTTGCCACTTTCACAGAATTCCAAAGCCAGAGTAATACAGGGAACGGCGGTGGAGTGATGCTACCATCAGAATGTACCACATCAAACCCAAGAGCGAGTTTCCAATGTTCCCACGAGATTTCGTTCGGGATAATCTCGCCGAGGGCTAAATTGCCGGGGCGTAGCGAAATGCCAACCACCATTAATAGCGGAAACATTATTAAAGCGATAAAGGCAATTAAAAATAAATGGGTTGCCCATAGGCGATAGCGTAAGGATTTTGCTTGAACAATAGCCATAATTCCTCCTAGTCAAATTTCATTTTTGTGGCTTTGATATTTAATAAAGCAAGCCCTGCGACTAATAAGAAAATGAGGGTTGCAATGGCAGCTGCGAGCCCGAAATCTTGGCTACCGCCGCCTTCAAATGCAATTCGGTAAGTGTAGCTCACTAAAAGATCCGTATGCCCTGCTGGTGTTGTTGTGCCGATCATATCTGGTCGCCCATTGGTTAATAATTGAATTAGCACAAAGTTGTTAAAATTAAAGGCGAACGAGGCGATCATTAAGGGAGTGAGCGGTTTCAACAATAAAGGCACGGTAATTTTGCTAAAATTTTGCCAAGTGGACGCACCGTCCATTGCGGAGGCTTCATACAAATCTTGCGGAATGGCTTTCAATAAGCCCATACATAAGATCATCATATAAGGATAGCCCAGCCAAGTATTCACAATTAAAATCATCACTTTAGCCAAGAACGGATCATTAAACCATTCAGGGCGAATGCCAAAAAGCTGATGCAAGATCATATTGATTTCGCCAAAGCTCTGATTAAATAAGCCTTTGAAAATTAAAATCGAAATAAAAGCGGGAACGGCGTAGGGCAAAATTAATAAAAGACGATAAACCGCTTTGCCTTTTAAGGCTTCCCACTGCACGAGGCTGGCGAAAATCATTCCTAAGATCACTGTAAAAATCACCGTCAGCACAGAAAATACAATCGTCCAGATAAAAATTTGGATAAACGGCTTTTGAATGCCCTCATCGGTGAAAATTTTAATAAAATTGCTGAAGCCGATGGAAACGGTGAAACCGGGTTCAAGGGTTTCTTTCAGCCAGTTGCCTTGTGCATCAATTTGTTGGAAAAAGCCCGTGTCAAAATTGGCAGCATAGCGTTTGCCGTTTTCGTTATTAACGAGCTGATGTGTCGCTTCGTCATAATGATAGCGAGGGCTTTGAGCTGAAAACTGGCGTAATGAACTCATTGTTAATGATGAGCCATTCGGTAAAATTAAGGTCATCGCTTGCAAGGTTTGGCGATTTTGGGTAATGGTTTTCAGCGGAGCGGTACTGATGTTTGGCAGATCTTGTTGCGTTAAATTGACTTGTGCAGGGGCTAACGGTACGGGTTCGGAAAGAAAATATTCTCCGTTATGCGATAAGCCAATTTGATATTTTCCTTCAGTTTGTGGGTAGAGCTTGAAATCATATTTTTCGCCAGATAAATATTTCTGGGTGGTTAAAACATTTAACGCACGCTCAAATGAAAGTTGGTTAGTACTGCTGTAATTGGTGAACGCAATGGCGATGGTTGCCACCAACGGAAACAAAATAAAGATGATCATTCCTGTGATGCCGGGGTACACATATCGCCACGCATAGGCTTTCGGGCTGCTAAAAATATAAACCCCAGAGGTGAGAATCACGAGGGTTAATAGGGCGAAAAGATACTCGCCTTGCGAATACATCAGCATTACGGCATAAAAATCCAAGAGCAAAATGGCAAGGATTAGGCTGTATCTGACAAAACCTCGTTGCTTCAGCTTGGGGGTTAAAACAGGATTGGGGCTTAAAAATGATCGCATACTACACCTCAAAAAAAATGTAAAAAAAAGCACCGCACTTTTAGCTATAGACAAAAGGGGGAAATTCCCCTCAAATTATTGCTGTTTTAAAATTCTTGCTCGTGCGTCATCTAGGGCGTGTTGCACCGTTTGACGACCATTCACCGCATTGGTAATCGCACTGCGTTCAGCGTACCAAAAGGCGGACATTTGCGGAATGTTCGGCATAATTTCTCCGTTTTCCGCATTCGTCATCGTGGCGGCAATGCTAGGATCAACAGCGAGCTTAGCTTGGTAAGATTTCAATGCCACTGCTCCCAATGGTTTATCTTTATTCACAGTGGCTAACCCTTCGTCCGTTAAAAGATAATTTTCTAAAAACTCAACGGCGAGATCCTGATTTGGACTTGCGGCATTGATCGCGGCACTTAATACCCCCACAAATGGTTTAGATGGGTTACCATTGAGGGTAGGCAATACTGCCACGCCATAATTGATCCCACTTTTTTCAATGTTGCCCCACGACCAAGGCCCGTTGATGGTTAAGGCAGTTTCTCCTTTGTTGAAGCTAGCTTCCGCAACGGAATAGTCCATATCAGGATTGATCACCTTATCTTTCACCAAATCCACGACAAATTGTAATCCTTGTTGCGAACCTGCGTTATTCACGCCGATATCTTGCGGGTTGTAGCGTCCATTGTCAAATTTGAATGCATAGCCTCCATTGGCAGCAACCACTGGCCAAGTGAAATAAGGCTCTACAAGGTTCCACATAATAGCATTTTTCCCCTGTGCTTTTAGGGTTTTATCCAATTCGCGGATTTCTTCCCAAGTGCGAGGTGGCGATTTGATCAGGTCTTTGTTGTAGATTAATGAAAGGGATTCAATCGCAACAGGGTAAGAAATCACCTTGCCGTTATAGGTTTGTGCGTCCCACACGAAATCGGCGAATTTTTCTTTAAAGTCAGGGCTAGGGTGCAATTCGGCTAACAATCCTGCTTGTGCATAGCCACCAAAGCGATCGTGCGCCCAGAAAATAATGTCGGGTCCATCGCCTGTTGCGGCAACTTGTGGGAATTTTTCTTCTAGTTTATCAGGGTGTTCTACTAACACGGGAATGCCTGTATCCGCTTCAAATTTTTTCCCAACTTCAGCCAAGCCGTTATAGCCTTTGTCGCCGTTGATCCAAATCACCAGTTTTCCTTCGCTCATTTTCGCCATTACCGCCCCTGAGAAAACAAGGCTGGCAATGGTGCTTAGGGTGAAAGCCAATAAGTTTTTTTTCATCACTTTTTTCATAATACTACGCTCCTGATTGTGAGTGGGTAATAAGGATTTCTGCTTCATTATGCGTAAATTTTACAATTTGTTATCCTCCCCCCATCTCCTCCTTTTAAAAAATCAGCCTGTTCTGACAAGTTTTTTCTATTTCTGTGAGCAAGCTCACAAAAATGAAAGAAGAAAATGTGATCGCTATCACAAAAGCTCGCCAAATTGTCCTTTTCAACACACAACATCATTTTCAGCCGATTTTTTTATCTAATCCTTAAAAAAATCCGTCAAGGAGGATTTTTTTTATAAATGAATAGGGGAAGATACGGCACATTGAATTATCCTAAGCTTTCGGATAAAAATGCAAAACGAGGTTAAATATGGCAAAGGTATCCTTACGCAATGTGGGTAAATCCTACGGCAATGTACAGATTTCAACGGACATTAATTTAGAAATTGATGAGGGCGAATTTGTCGTTTTTGTTGGGCCTTCTGGCTGTGGGAAATCCACTTTACTCAGAATGATCGCAGGGCTTGAAGACATCAGTACAGGGGATTTATACATCGGCGAAAAAAGAATGAATGATGTGCCGCCAGCCAAAAGAGGCATAGGAATGGTGTTTCAATCTTACGCCCTCTACCCTCATTTGAATGTGGCAGAAAATATGTCTTTCGGCTTAAAACTAGCTGGGGTAAGCAAAGCGGAACGTGAGGCTCGGGTAAATCAAGTAGCAGAAGTGTTACAACTTGCCCATTTGCTCGATCGCAAGCCGAAAGCCTTATCGGGCGGTCAGCGACAACGGGTGGCGATTGGCAGAACCCTCGTTTCTCAGCCTGAAGTCTTTTTACTTGATGAACCCCTTTCTAATCTTGATGCCGCATTACGCGTACAAATGCGGGTGGAAATTTCTAAATTACACAAAAAATTGAACCGCACTATGATTTACGTTACCCACGATCAAGTGGAGGCAATGACCCTTGCCGATAAAATCGTGGTGCTAAAAGCAGGCGGTATCGCACAAGTTGGCAAACCGCTTGAGCTTTATCATTATCCCGCTAATCGTTTTGTCGCTGGGTTTATTGGCTCACCAAAAATGAACTTTTTGCCTGTTAAAGTAACTGGCGTTGAAAATGAGCGGGTCAGAGTCGAATTACCTGATGCCAATCACCATAACTTTTGGATTCCTGTCCGCGGTGATGGTGTGAAAGTGGGCGATAACCTTTCACTTGGTATTCGACCTGAACACCTTGTCCCCTCTGAAAAAGCAGAAGTTACCCTACGAGGCAAAGTGCAAGTGGTGGAACTGCTGGGCTATGAAACCCAAATCCATCTTGAAATCCCTGAAATCAAACAGCCAACCTTGGTCTATCGACAAAATGATGTGGTGTTGATTGATGAGGGGGCAGAATTTGATATTGGGATCGTGCCAGAGCGTTGTCATTTATTCAAAGAAAACGGGGTGGCTTGCCCAAGGCTTTTTAAAGAAAAAGGGGTGTAACCATCATTTTTCATTTCTCTTTCATACGTCAATTATTTTCAAGTGAGGTCGCTTATGAAAAACGCAAAAACACGCATTGCAACCGCTATCGCTGCCAGTTTTATCGCACTGAGTGCGAATGCCGTTGATTTTCACGGCTATGCTCGTTCGGGCATTGGTTGGACATCAGGCGGTGGTGAGCAAACCGCCTTTACGGTGAATGGGGGGGGGCAAAATATCGCTTAGGTAACGAAGCGGAAACCTATGCGGAATTTAAACTAGGGCAATCCCTTTTCAATGAAGGCAATAAATCTATTTATTTAGATTCCAATCTTGCTTATTCCATTAATCAGCAAGGCGATTGGGAAACCACCACGCCCGCCTTGCGTGAGATCAATGTGCAATTTAAAAATTTCCTCGACAGCCTACCCGATGCCACTTTATGGGCAGGGAAACGCTTTTATCAACGCCACGATGTGCATCTTAATGACTTCTATTATTGGGATATTTCAGGCCCTGGCGCAGGGGTAGAGAATATTGATGTGGGCGTAGGGAAATTGTCTTTTGCCGTAACTCGCAATACCGAGCAAGGCGGAGCGTACGGCTGGAATTATAACCCGATTACGAAAAAGTGGGAATCCACTCGTGATCTAGATAAAGACGTGTATAACGATGTCTTTGATGTGCGTCTTGCCGATCTTGAAGTGAATAAAAACGGAAAATTAGAAATCGGGCTAGATTATGGTAACTCTCACACCAAAAATCACGCCAGCCGTGTCGAGGGTGCGAGTAAAAACGGGTATATGCTCACCCTTGAACACACACAAGGCGAATTTTTTGGCGGTTTTAATAAATTTACCGTGCAATACGCCACAGACGCGATGACCTCTTGGAGTACGGGGCATTCTCAAGGCGGCTCAAATACCAATAAAGGGCATATGCTACGTTTAATCAATCAAGGCGTTGTCGCACCGTCAGATAAAGTGGAAGTGATGTATGCGTTAATTTACGAAAAAACCGATTTAGATAATCATCAAGGGAAAACGTGGTATTCCGCAGGCGTTCGCCCGATGTACAAATGGACTGACACAATGAGTACGCTGGTTGAAGTGGGTTATGATCGCATTAAAGATCAGCAAACAGGATTGAAAAATCAACTAATGAAATACACCCTCGCCCAACAATGGCAAGCAGGCAGCAGTATTTGGGCAAGACCTGCAATCCGTGTGTTCGGCACTTATGCTCATTGGAACGATAAATTTAATACCAGCAAACGCACTGACGCAGGCTATAAAGCCAAAGATGGCGAATTTATCGCTGGCATACAATTTGAAGCTTGGTGGTAATGCCAACCATTAAATGGATCTCAAGTTCAGGCAACCCATTGATTCATAAGTAAATCATAGGACAAGGCAAGCAAAAAACTGGCTTAAAAAACCACCGCACTTTTGCTTGCCTCTTCAACAACACAATGGCTTTCTTCTTGTGAGGTAACAATGAAATTAACCCAAAAAACACGCATTTTTTTGACCGCACTTTTTGCCACCGCTCTTCTCAGCACTCAACCAACATTCGCCGCAACCTTGTCTTTGCCTGCTCAAAGCCTCGCTCAGTTGCACTGGCAAGATGTCGCACTACCGCAACAGGTGAAAACCGAACTTAACGCCACACAAAAACAAGGGTTTACGCTCTATTTTGCTGGGATTGAAAGCCCTTTTGCGGCTTATCGCCTTCCTGCAAGCCAAGGAACAATGGAAATCGAAATTGAAAGTGAGGTGCAAAATCAGCAGGTTTTTGTCCCGAATGTCGTGGTTTTGGATAGCCAATTTCAGGTTGCAGCACATTATGATTCCGCCTACTTTAAACTGCAAGAAGAACGTGGGCTAAAGCCGAATAGATTAGTTGCGACGCTAAATCTCACGCCAATTAATCAAGGGGCATTATACTTGCTGATTTACACCACCAAAGCGGATTTGGCAGGGCAAACTGTCGTCCCTCACCCCTCAAAACTTTTTGCCAAAGCCACAGGCAAACAACCGCCAGCGATTGCGGATATTCAAGTGAAGCATAGTTTAAATGGCAAGCTCATCGTTAATTTCCAACCCGCTAACGGCACACATTTTGTCGGCTTAAATCAGATTTTTACAATGGAGAAAAACGCCCCCGCAGCCACCGCCGTGATTGCTAACCAAAAGGGAGAGAATGAGAAAAATGTTAAGGTGGAGAAAGAAACGGAGACCTATTTTAATCAAGCTGTCCTCAATGCGTTAAAACAAAAAGACTTCAACCGAGCCTTAAATCTAGTCAATGAAGCGGAAAAATTAGGGCTACGCACGCCTCGAAAATTATTTTTACAGCAGGTTTCAGCGAAATAATCTTACTTTGTCTTTTTCATTATTTACTGCACCAAGAGAGTGCAGTTTTTTTATAAGCAAATTCAAAATTCATTTAAAAAGTGTAATGGTACATTACAGTTATATTAGAAGTTCAAGCTCCTTTGAAGAATATATCTTTGCAGGCAATAAAAGTGAATTCGATAAAGCTAGTTTATAGCTTGATTTTTCTGAAATTGGTGGCTTTTTAAAAAAGATAATACGAAAAAATTTACTAAAAGAATTTTCTCAAAAAAGGAATGGAAGCCAAAATGCAACTTTTAGCAAAAGTTTCATCTCATTTTCTTATGTTTAAGTTCAAAATAACAAGCTGAAGCAAATCCCGCATTTTTTGAATGTAAATAGCGAAAAAATAAGCTAAGGTGAACCTTAGCTTAGATTGCTGACAAAGCTCAGAACCTAGCACGAGCCGTGCTAGGTTCGTTGAATTCAGCCCCTCTGGGGCTGAATGGAAGAGTCGCTGAGTGACTCAGGTTAAGCAACCCTATACGGCTCGTATAGGGTTTGCCAACGTTCTGAGCTAAGGCGAACCTTAGCTTATTCCGTTTATTTTGCGATCACTTCTTTGGTGAAATCAGCAATAGCGGCTTTGCTCCAATCTAGTGGGAAGAATGGAATATCCGCTTCGCCCACTTCGGCATTTAATGGGCGGGTACCAAAATGGTCGGCTAATTTTTGTTGCGTTTCAGGTGAAACTAGCCAGTTGGTAAACACTAAACTTGCTGCAGGGTGTGGGGCATTTTGTGCGACAACAACCACATTACCGCCGCCCGGCATTCCGAATTTCGGCACATAAAATTTTAAGCGAGGCGTAACCGCACCTTGTTTTTGTAGGCTAAATAAATGATCTTGCCAAGCGGCAACAATGTCTAATTCGCCATCATTTAAGCGTGTTAAACTGTCGGCGTTAGAGGCGGTACGTACCATATTTTGTTTATTTTGATTAAACCAATCCCAAGTGCTTTGCCAATTTTTCGTTTGTAGTGCATCAAATGGAGTATTTTGATAATCGTATTGACCGCTTACATTAAGTAAGGCTTGGAAAATAAAGGCTTTCCCTGAAGCACCGCCATTTGGATCAGCGTAACCAAATTTTTTCGGGTGAGTTTGAATATAGTTCACGGTTTCTTGCCAGCTTTGTGGTAACTGATCTTCTGAAACCCGTAATGGATCATAGGCAAAGCCTGTTTGGTTGCCCCAAAAGCCCATTGCTTGATTGCCAAATTTCACTCCTTGCAAAGCGTGGTTGGCTTGAGCGAAATTAGGCAAGCTGTTGAGATTTCGTAACACATCATTTTTCTGCACGATAGGATAGTTATCTGCCGCAATGGCAATCACGTCCATTTTCCCTTTACTAAGGGATTTTTCAGCGATCAGCTTATTCATATTACCGTCTAAAGTGCCTTCAGGAATTTTCACTTTGATGCCATAGGTTTTTTCAAAATCTTTGACAAAAAGACGGAATTGCGGTTGTAAATACCACACGCTAAAGGTTACCGAGCCTTCTTGTTTAGCTTGTGCCACAATCTCTTCCCAGCTTTTTTGGCTGAGATCTTGGGAAGCCGAAACGGACAGGGCGGTGGTTAGCCCTAAACTGATTAATGCGGTTTTGATAAGACGAGTTTTCATCATTGTTTCTCCTCTGGTGGAAATCAGGCTTTGCCTGTGGATTGTGATAAATAGTTACCTTTCAATAAACGCTCGATAATGAGTAACAAGATAACATTCGGAATTAATAAGATGATCGACACCACCGCCGCATTCGGTCGGATAAAGGAATAGCCTAAGAAAGAATACAAAATGGTTGGCACGGTAATGAAATCAGGCGAGCCGATAACAAAAGAAATGCTAAATTCCTCAATACTTTTCACTAAACAGAAAATAATCGAGGCTAAAAACGCAGGCTTGAGCATAGGTAGATACACATCTTTAAAAGTGGTGAGTTTTGACGCACCGAGATCACGGCTGGCATCAATTAAATCTTGTGGCACGGCGGAAAAGCCCGAAGATAAAATGCGAATGGCATAAGGCAAGGTCATCACCGTATGCCCAATGATAATGCCGATCATTGGGTTGCTAATGTTGAGCTGAATTAACACCGCACTAAAGAACAGGGCGATAATCATTCCTGGAATAACGAGAGGGATTAAGGTAATTAGCTCTGCGATTTTTTTGCCACGAAATTCCAACCTTCCAAAAGCGTAAGCCGTAGGCAAGGCAAGCGTGATGGCGATTAAAGAAACAATCGGTGCAATGGTATAGCTATTCAGCATTGCTTCTTTAAGTGCGGTGTTTTCCCACACATAATGCCAACGCTCAAAAGACAGCACAGGTGGGAATATGTCGGGATAGCTCCAAGGGTGTTGGGGATCAACCAGCGACCACAGCCCAGCCATTAAGAAAGGCAGCACCAGCCAGACAAAATTTACCACCACAAAAAAGATCAGCACAATGCGGTTAATTAAACGGGTGTTGTTACTTTGGATTCTGTTCATTTTACCGCTCCTCGTTTAACAGATAATGGACGAATAATTAAGGTGATCAGAACGGAGGTAAGGGCAGAAGTCAGCATTATCACCATTGCCAGCACCGCACTTTGATTCCATTCTTCAAACTCATAAGCACTCATTTGCATAAAGCGAGCGAGGGAGTAAGTATCACGCGGGCCCGCAATGCTGTAAAAGGCAAAATCGCCCAATGCCCCGATAAAAATCAAAATAAAGGACACTTGTACCGCCCCGAGCGTGAGAGGAAAGATCACATAGATAAATCGTTGCCAACTGTTTGAACCTAGATTTGACGCAGCATCAAAGAGATCGCTTTTTAGTGAATTGACCGCACCGCCAACCAAAATTAACGCAAAGGGAATATTTTTCCACATTTGCAAAATCACAATGCCCCAGCCGAAGCTATCATTTTGTAGGGATTTTGGTTCTTGCCAAATGCCGAGCCAAACCAGTGTTTCGTTTAAAATACCGTGATAGGAAATCATATTCATAAACAAAAAAGCGGCTACTAAGCCCGGCACGAGCATTGGCATACGGAAAAAGGTGATGATAAATTCTTTGCCTTTCATTGGGTTGCGTAGCCATAAAGCGATGGGGTAGGCAACCAAAATCGACAGCAACGCCCCGAGGAAGGAAACCCGCACGGAATACCAAAAGGATTTATGAAAAATCGGGTTGCTCAGCACCTCTTGCCAGTAATCTAAGGTGAAATGCGAGGGTTCGCCATACATATTTTGTAAGCCGAAACTTTGTGCCACCACTAAATAAAAGGTTGAACCCATTAATAATAAAATCGTGCCAAGCCCTGTGCTTAACAGTAGCCAAGCCTTGAGATCTTGTTTTACCGATTTCATACTGCCTCCAAGAAACGAATGGCATTGCGTGCGAGGGTGAAAAATAATTCTTCTGATTGATTTAACAACGGCGAAAATTTGGTTAATTGCAACCGCACTTTCTCATTTGGCAAACCTGAAGTTACCAAGCCTTGCACTTCAGTCATATTGCCCATAAAGGCGGTTTGTAGCACTTTGACGCTAAATTTATTCTCCACATTGCTATTTGGCTCACAAGGGACGGCATCTTCAGGACGAAAACAAATATAAATATTCTCAGCCACAGGCTTGTGGGCGGATTGCACAATAAATTTGCCCCAAAGGGAATCCACTTGATAGAGATCATCTTGCAAATGTTTGACGTTCGCTTTAGTAATGTTTGCCACGCCAATAAAATCGGCAATAAAGCGATTTTTCGGTTGGTAATAAATCTCTTGTGGCGTGCCGATTTGTTCGATTTGCCCTTTATTCAACACAATGATTTTATCGGACATCGACAAGGCTTCCGCCTGATCGTGCGTTACATAAATGCTGGTTAAATTATATTGATGAGAAAGCTGTTTGATTTCAAAACGCACGCTTTCCCGCAATTTGGCATCAAGGTTTGATAATGGCTCATCAAATAAAATTACATCAGGACGGGTTACCATTGCCCTTGCTAATGCCACACGCTGTTGCTGACCGCCTGAAAGCTCAGAGGGCAGTTTCAACTTTTGTGTTTCCAAATCCATTTGCTTCAATGCCACATTTAAACGGGCGATTTGCTCATCAATCGGCACATTTTTCTGTTTCAAGCCATAGCAAATATTGTGCGAAACGTTCAAATGCGGAAAAAGGGCATAGGATTGAAAACACATCGCCGTGTTGCGTTTTTCAGGCGGAATGTTATTCACGGGGCGATCACCGATGATAATCTCGCCCTCATCAGCCTTATGAAAGCCCGCAATCAGTTTTAAGAGCGAGGTTTTTCCACAGCCACTCGGACCGAGCAAGGTAACAAATTCCCCTTCTTCTGCGGTGAAAGAAATATTATTGGCGGCATAAAAATCGCCAAATTTTTTGGTGATATTGCGTAATTCGAGTTTTGCCATTGTTGATTCGCTCCTCTAGGTGGGTTGCCAGATTGATAATCTTACTCTAAACCAAATCTTCATTTTTACGCAATTAGAATTTAATAATTAAACTCTATTGAGTTCATTTTTGTGAATAAGATCACAAATTTTAGTAAAATAAACCAGTAATAATCGAATTTAATTTGCTAACACAAGCTATCAACCCTAAAATGAATTTAAAAATTAAATTGAAAATTAAAAAATAGGAGAGAAAAATGGCATTTGAGTTTAACGTAACAGAAAAAGGGCAGGTTTTGGCAAATAGTCATCGGGGTTATAGTGCAAAATATCCTGAAAATACAATGCCTGCGTTTGTCGGTGCGTTGGAGGCAGGCACGCACAGCATTGAGCTAGATATTGCGATGACGAAAGATGAAAAAATGGTGGTTATCCACGATTTTTCTATCGAACGCGTTTCTAACGGTGAAGGTTATGTGGAACAAATGACTCTTGCTGAGCTACAACGCTATGATTTTGGTGAAAAGTTCTCACCTGAATTCAAAGGTACGCACATTGTGGAATTAGAAACCGTGTTGAAATGGGCATTAGAAAATAACGTGGGTTTAATTGTTGAAGCCAAACAACGCCGCAACCATCAGCGTTTTGCCGAAGTGCTGGCAGAGATTTTGCAACGAACCAACACGGTAGATCAAATTTTGCTATTAGGCTTTGATCACGTTTTAATTAATAAAGTCAAAGCTCTGTTACCGAGCCTACGCCTACAAGTGGTTACCCTCGCACGCTATAACGATCAGCTCAGTGCCGTGTTGGGATCAAACGCCAGCAGTGTTTGCGTGGAATACCACTATGTTGGCAAAGAAGATTTAATTGCTTACAAAAAAGCAGGGCTGTCAGTGAGAATGTATCTGCACGAATCCAAAGAAACCCCCGTGTTAGAAATGTATAACCAAAAATATGGTTACGATACCGAAAGTGAAATCATTCAATGGCTAAGCGAAGGCTTGATCGATATGCTCAGCCACGATGATATTCCGTATCTAAAATCATTAATTGAAAAAGCGGGGAAAGTGCCTTATTAACCGTCATAAAATCTAACCTAAGCACTCTCTTAGGTTAAAGCTCAGAAGGTAAAAACCAATATATAATAACCGGCATAGTGTTCTTAAAAAGATCCAGTATTCTGTCCACTATGCCTTAAAATCAAACAACGATAAAATAACCCACTGCTCCTTTCAGCTGTTCGTTGATAAAAATAAGTGGAATACGATTGCGTTGCCACGGTGGCACAGCAAGCATCTGCCATACTTTTTTAATGTCAGTATGTTTTGTATTAGCTTTAATTTTTACCGTTTTAGAATAGTGAAAACCGATAGTAATTTGGTATGGCGCTTTCGGTAACGGTAAAATTAATTGCTGCTGTTGCCACTCAAAACAAAGATGATGATGTTGTTGATAACAATACAACTCACCTAAATTATCTGGCAATATCACTGTTTCTCCAATTTGAATTGGCAACTTTATTGTGCGTAAATCTTGATAAATCGGCGTTAAATAGAGCTGTTGCTGATAACGCCGTACTACTTTTTGATTCAGCTGTAATTCCGGTTGACGATCATTTTTCGCTCCGACCACTTCATTCAGTAATACCTGCAACTGTTTTAGACTCGGCATTGGTTGTTGCAAATGTGCAAACCAATAACGTAATAAATAACGCTGTTTTGCCAAAGAATAGTCGTGAAATCCTTGCAAATTCAGGCTATTATCTTCCATTAGGTGTTGTTGAAAAATAGGGTGTAGCAATTCTTCCAACAATTGCTCCTGTTCAGCACAATGTTGTGCAGAACGCACAATTGCTAAATCAATCGTTGCCCAGCGTTGCCGCAACAACGGCAAAACCTGGTGACGTAAAAAATTACGTTCATAACGCAAGTCATCATTACTTTCATCAAAAATAGCAGTTAATTGATTTGTCGCTAAATATTGCTCCAATTGTCGCCGAGTAACACTTAGCAACGGGCGGAAAATCGGCACAGAAAAGAGCTGAGATAAGGTTGGCATTGCTGCTAACCCCTTTACCCCACTACCTCGTTTTAATGCCAATAAAAAAGTTTCACTTTGATCATCCAAATGATGAGCGGTAACCAACACTTCATTGTGATTGAGATGTTGTTGAATAGCTTGATAACGTACCTGTCTTGCCTGAGCTTCAATATTACTGTGATCCTGAATTTGCACCTTTTCAAAACAGAATGAAACATTGAACTGTTGACAAAGTTGTCGACAATGATCTAACCAATAATCGGAATTGTTGCTGATGCCGTGATGAATATGGATAGCACGAAACTTCAAAGGCATTTGTTCCGAAAGTCTCACAAAAAGATGCAACAGAACTGTTGAATCAACACCTCCACTCAAACCAACTAAAAACGCCTTGTTTTGCAAGGCGTTTTGTTCTATCTGTTGTCTTAGTACAGTAATCAAATCCATATTAAGCAATTTTCACCGCTTGATATTGACTGGTCGGTGTTACAATCAAATTGCGAGCGGCAATAATCTGCAATTCATATTTACCTGCTTCTTTGGTAACGGTCATTACATCATTAACTGCATTGGCAGTATGCTCAAACGCTGCTACTTCCGATTTCCCATTTAATAAATTAGCAAGGAAAATTGCACTGGTCATATCTCCTACACCCACCGGATCACGCCCAACAAATTCGTGCAACGGACGGCTGATATGCCACATTCCCTGTTGTGTCGCCAACACCATTTCAAATTTATTCGGGTTCTGACCGACCCGACTGAGATGTTTCACCAATACCTTTTTTGGACCTTTAGCTAAAATAGCTTCTATTGCTTTTAATGCTTGAGTGAAATTCTCTACCGTTAAACCGCTTAATTCTCGTAACTCAACTAAATTTGGTGCAATAATATCCGCTTGGCTAATGGCATCTTTTACCAAAAATTCCGCCACACCAGGTGCAACGACACAACCTTTATCTGGATGTCCCATCACCGGATCACAAAAATAGATAGCTTTCGGATTGGCTTTTTTGACAGTATTAACAGTATTGAGTATTTCTTGTCCTTGCTCCGCTGCACCGATATAGCCAGACAATACCGCATCACATTCAGATAAAGCTCCGATATCAGAAATTCCTTGTGTAATTTCAGCAATCTGCTCCTTAGGAATTACCATTCCTTTCCAACGCTGATATTGCGTATGATTAGAAAACTGCACTGTATTCAATGCCCACGCATCAACGCCGAGCAATTGCATTGGTAATACCGCCGCCTTATTACCGGCATAACCATAAACCACATGTGATTGAATTGATAAAACATTTTTCATTTCAATCTCTCCTTTTAATTCATTTTTATTTTAACAATAACCGTAACTCATTAAACGTTGATAACGGCGAGCAAGCAAGGCTTCACTATCCAACACGGATAATTCCTCTAAATCAGCATTAAGTTGTGCTTTTAAATTTTGTGCCATCTGTTCCGGGTGACGATGCGCACCACCTAACGGCTCTTCAACAATGCTGTCGATTAACTCCAATTTTTTAAGACGATCCGCCGTTAATCCCATTACTTCCGCTGCAGTAGAGGCTTTATCCGCTTTTTTCCAAAGAATAGAAGCACAACCCTCTGGTGAAATAACAGAATAAGTACTATATTGCAGCATATTGACTTTATCACCGACACCTATCGCCAATGCACCACCGGAACCACCTTCACCGATAACAGTACAAACAATTGGCACTTTTAACATTGACATCTCACGCAAATTACGGGCAATCGCTTCAGATTGACCACGCTCTTCCGCACCAACGCCAGGATAAGCACCCGGAGTATCAATAAAAGTGATAATAGGCATTTTGAAACGTTCCGCCATCTGCATTAAACGCAATGCTTTGCGGTAACCTTCCGGTGCCGGCATACCAAAATTACGCATCACTTTTTCTTTTACAGTACGCCCTTTTTGATGACCAATAACCATTACCGGACGATCATCCAAACGCGCAATACCACCTACAATTGCTTTATCATCGGCAAAAGCGCGATCACCTGCCAATTCTTCAAATTCAGTAAAAATATGTTGAATGTAATCCAAAGTATATGGACGTTGCGGATGGCGCGCCATTTGAGAAACCTGCCACGCCGTTAAATCGGCAAAAGTTTTTTTTGTCAGCTCTTCGCTTTTCTTTTTTAATCTTGTAATTTCTTCATCGAGATTGATTTTATCATCTTGTCCTGATACAGAACGAAGTGAATCAATCTTTGCCTCAAGTTCGGCAATAGGGAGTTCGAAATCTAAAAAATCTTGATTCATAGAGTTTCCTTTTGTCATTAGAGATAAACGGCACAAGAATGCCGTTTATTCTATGCTTTTTTTTATCAGTTTGCAGTGTTTTTCTATTTTGTTAACTTATCTTTATTATCTATATTCGCAAAAAAAGTGGCTAAAATCGGGCCTGAAATATTGTGCCAAAAACTAAACACAGCGCTCGGCACTGCAGCAATCGGATTGAAATAAGCGGTTGCCAATGCAGCCCCCAAGCCGGAATTCTGCATTCCCACTTCAATCGCCACCGCTTTACTATCTGCAAAATTTAACTTAAACAATTTTGCCACAAAAAAACCTAGCAAATAGCCTAAGCTGTTATGTAACACCACCACAATAAAAATTAATAAGCCTGATTCAATAATTTTGTCCTTGCTTACTGCTACTACTGCCGCAAGAATCAATACTATCGCAATAACAGAAACTAATGGTGTGCAAGTGCCTAGTTTCGTCATCTGTTTTGTCAATAATATTCTTGCTACTACGCCTAAAAATACCGGAAATAAAACGATTTTTAACACAGAAATAAACATTGCATAGGCATCAATATCAAGCCATTGACTTGCTAAAACATAGAAAACTACCGGCGTTAAGAATGGCGCCAATAAAGTAGAAACTGAAGTACAAGCAACGGAAAGCGCAGTGTTGCCCTTCGCCAAATAGGTCATTACATTAGAAGAAGTTCCGCCCGGACAAGCCCCAACCAAAATGATACCGACCGCTAAATCTGCCGGTAAATTGAAGCCTTTTGCCAACGCAAAAGCAATCAAAGGCATAATCACAAATTGTGATACCACCCCGATTACTACCGCTTTTGGATGTTTCACCACTTCACTAAAATCGTTCACTGTCAACGTGATCCCCATACCGAACATTACGATACCTAATAGATAAGGCACATAGGCAATTAAAGAGGAGAAATGGTTTGGAAATTGATAGGCTAAAAAAGCGAAGAGTAATACCCAGAGGGAAAATGTTTTGCCGGCAAATTGGCTGATTTTTTGTAGTGTTTGCATAAATTTTGTCCTAAATACAGTTTTTTATTGTTAAGTTTGAATGAAAGCCTATAAATTTACCCTTCTATTGAAAATTTTCAATCGTTTTGTCGATTTATTTAAAAAAATAAAGGCGAGAACTCCTTTCTCGCCTTCATTCTATTACTACAAATTTACTTTCTACTCTACTTTTACTGCTTGGACTGCACTTGCAATGCTGACCTGAAAATTATCATATCAGATAAAAATATTGAGTCAATAGGAATTATTCTCATTTGTTAGATTGTTATTCACCGGAGATTTTCATCTGTTCAATCAAAATTGAGCCGGTGCGAATATTGGAACGTAATTCAATGTCATCGCCAACCGCAACAATTTGTTTAAACATCTCCGGTAAACTGCTGGCAATGGTAATTTCAGAAACCGGAAATTTAATCTCGCCGTTTTCCACCCAGAAACCGGATGCGCCGCGTGAATAATCACCTGTCACTAAATTTACGCCCTGCCCCATTAATTCTGTCACCAATAATCCTGTTCCCATCTGTTTAAGCAGTGCGTTCAGCCCTCCCTCGCTGTTCGCTTTAACCAGCCAGTTGTGAATACCGCCGGCGTGCCCGGTGGTCTGCATTCCCAATTTTTTGGCACTGTAAGAGGTTAAAAGATAGGTCTGTAAAACACCATCAACAATAATATTATGATCACGCGTTTTCACCCCTTCGCTATCAAACGGTGTTGAGGCTAATTGTGCTAAAAGGTGTGGACGTTCCTCAATCACAAACCAATCCGGCAAAATGGTTTCACCAAGTTTATCCAAAAGGAAAGAGGATTTTCGATATAACGCACCGCCACTGATGGCTGAAGCTAAATGTCCGATAATGCCGGTAGCAACATCATTAAGGAAAATAACCGGTACATTTAATGTACTCAGTTTTTGTGGATTTAATCTTGCCAATGTTTTTTGGGCACAACGTTCTCCAACCCAAGTTGCTGTTGCTAACTCATTGAATTTTCGTGAAATGGTGTATTCATAATCACGTTCCAAATGATCATTTTCTGCGGCAATGACACTGCAAGAGAGCGAATAACGTGATGAAGGGTAACTATTTAATACGCCATATGTATTCCCATAAACTCGAATGCCTTCACTGGAATTAAAACCGCCGCCCTCACTGTTAACAATTTTCTTATCATAATTCAGTGCTGTTTTTTCCGCCTCCAACGCCAATGCTACCGCCTGATCCACACTAATATCCGCCGGATGATAAAGCTGTAAATCTGGTGGATTGAACTCCATCAACGCTTTTGGCGCTAATCCGGTGCAAGGATCTTCCGAGGTATATTTCGCAATGGACAATGCCGATTCGACAGTCCGCTTAATCGCCTGTTCCGATAAATCTGAGGTGGAGGCATTGCCCTTTTTATTGCCGATATAAACAGAAATTCCCATTGCACCGTCATTGTTAAACTCTAAATTTTCAATCTCGCCTAATCGAGTAGAAACGCTCAATCCGCTTACTTTTGTCATCCCCACTTCTGCACTGGCTCCGGCTTTTTCAGCCAACGATAACGCATAAGCAACCACATCTTTTAATGCGGTTTGTTGTTGTTCTATGTCTTGTTTTTTTATCTGTTCCATTTTTGTTCACTCTAATCACTCTGATTTGATTTTCGGAATTTTAGCCAACTTCTGCTACAATGGCGAATTATTTTACTACCAATAGGAAACTGTTATGCGACATAAAAACAAAGAGATTGAATGGCAGCAAGAAGATGAAGAAGAGATTATCTGGGTCAGCAAAAGCGAAATTAAACGTGATGCTGAAGCCTTAAAGAAAATGGGAGAAAAAATTGTTGCATTATCGGACAGTGCTTTAAGCCAGCTTCCATTGGATGAGCAACTTGCCGATGCTGTTAATTTGGCAAGAAAATTGACACGTGAAAGTTATCGTCGTCAAATTCAATTTATCGGGAAATTATTACGTCAACGCGATGTTGAGCCGTTACAAGCCGCATTGGATAAACTCGAGAATAAACATAATCAGCAACAGATTCTGTTGCATAAAATTGAGGCTTATCGTGAGGCATTATTAGAAAACGGCGATGAAACAATTAATCAACTTTTAAATGATTATCCGGCATTAGAACGTCAAAAATTACGTGCTTTAATTCGTAATGCATTGAAAGAGAAAGAAAAAAATGCGCCACCTAAAGCTTATCGGGAAATTTACCAATATCTAAAAGCACATATTTTGGATGTATAGGTTTTTGTTATCAAAGATAGAGGTGCTTTCTTTCAAAAAATTTGTTACACTTCTTCGCGTTTTAATACCGATGATACTTTTTATTAACATTTTTAACAAAGAAGGATGGAATTATGGCTTACACATTACCAGAATTAGGTTACGCTTACGATGCATTAGAACCACATTTCGATGCATTAACTATGGAAATTCACCACTCAAAACACCACCAAGCTTATGTAAATAATGCGAATGCATTACTTGAAGGCTTATCTGAAGAATTAAAAGCAATGTGCCCAGGAAAACTTTCTGCAAACTTAGATAAAGTGCCAGCAGAAAAACGTACCGGTTTACGCAACAATGCGGGTGGTCATTTTAACCATTCCCTTTTCTGGAAATCATTGAAAAAAGGTACTACTTTACAAGGTAAATTAAAAGAAGCGATCGAACGCGATTTCGGTTCTGTTGATGCTTTCAAAGCAGAATTTGAAAAAGCAGCTGCAACTCGTTTCGGTTCAGGCTGGGCGTGGTTAGTATTAAAAGATGGTAAATTATCTGTCGTTTCTACTGCAAACCAAGACAACCCATTGATGGGTAAAGACATTGCCGGTTGCGAAGGTTTCCCACTTGTTGGCCTTGATGTTTGGGAACACGCTTATTATTTGAAATTCCAAAACCGTCGTCCGGACTACATTAAAGAATTCTGGAATGTTATTAACTGGGATTTCGTTGCTCAACGTTACGAAGAACATTTAGCAAAATAATTTAAAAAATTTGAATACACATTTTAGTTAATGTTAATAAAGCCGCATTCATTGCGGCTTTTTCATTTCATCAAACTGTTGAATACAGATTTTTTTAGGCAACTACTGTTCGGCTTTTGCGCTCAATTTCTGTAAGATTTTTTGATGAATTCCTCCGAAACTACCGTTACTCATCACTAAAATATGATCTGTCGGTTGTGCTTCTTCGACAATTTTATCCACCAATAAATCAATATCAGCTGTCCACACTGCCGGTTGAATACATTGATTAGCAATATCAACCACTTGCCACGGTAAATTTTCCGGTTGCAACAGGAAAACATAATCTGCTCTGACCAATGCCGGCGCAAGTTCTTTGGTATGAACGCCCATTTTCATTGTGTTGGAGCGTGGTTCAAGCACTGCCAAAATACGCACACCGCCACCGACTTTATCTCTCAAAGCGGTTAATGTTGCTGAAATTTCCACCGGATGATGGGCAAAATCATCATAAACGGCGATACCGTTCACTTCACCTTTCACCTCCAAACGGCGATTAGCATTCACAAAAGTAGCAAGTGCTTTACAAGATTGTTCGATACCGACACCGGCGTGATAAGCAGCAGCAATCGCCATTAGCGCATTAAACATATTATGCTGTCCGACAATATTCCACTCTACTTCCGCCACTTTTTGCTGTTGATGATAAACCTCAAATTTAGTGCAATCATTGCGTAGACGTTTTGCAAACCACTCTTTGTCTTCACCAATAAACTGCTGTTCACTCCAGCATCCCATCGCTAATGTTTCTTTTACACTGGTTTCATCGGCAAAAGATAAAATACGCCCTTTTGACGGGATGGTTCGAATCATATGATGAAATTGTCGTTGGATTGCTTTTAAATCATCAAAAATATCAGCGTGATCAAAGCCAATATTATTAATAATCAATGTCTTAGGATTGTAGTGAATAAATTTTGACCGTTTATCAAAAAAGGCGGTGTCATACTCGTCCGCTTCAATCACAAAAAATGGTGATTTACCTAACCGAGCGGAAATACCGAAATTACCTGAAATACCGCCGATTAAAAATCCGGGTTCTAATCCGGCTTGATCTAAAATCCAAGTTAGCATTCCGGTTGTCGTGGTTTTGCCGTGTGTGCCGGAAACTGCCAATACCCAACGATTTCTCAGCAAATTATCGTGTAACCATTGTGGCCCGGACATATATGGCAAATTATTATCCAGCACATATTCCACGCAAGGATTACCTCGTTTCATTGCATTACCGATAATGACAAGATCGGGTGCCGGTTTTAATTGTTCAACATCATAGTTCGGAATAATGTCAATGCCACTTTTTTGTAAAAAAACACTCATCGGCGGATAAACATTGACATCTGAACCGGTAACTTTATAGCCAAGTTCTCGTGCAATCATTGCTAATCCGCCCATAAAGGTGCCACAAATACCCAAAATATGAATATGTTTCTGTTCCATTTTATATCCTACTTTACTTATTTTTATTTAAATCAAACGTTCCTTTAGCTGATCTGTAAATGATACTATTCTCGTTCCATTTTTGTGCTGACCCACAATTTGCGTCATATATGACTAACTGTTATTATTCCGTAGAAAATAATATAAGCCACTATTAGGATCAAATAGGATCAAGATATGAATAGTAAATCTCACATCAACTCTATCAGTATTCTAATGCCTATCTTTGCGTTTATTCTAGCGATTTTTTTCATCATTTTCAGTACTCAAGCTGCCGCTTCTGTGCAACCTAATTCATTTACCAATAAACCGTTCGACTCTTATAAACTGGTCGATATACAAGTTGTTTCGCAAAACATTCAAAAACAGGACAATGGCAAATTAATGTTTTCAACAACCTACTTGATTAAAAATAAATCTTCACAAAATATCAAACAGTTAGCTTGGTATGCTGTTTTTATTTTTAATAATCGTATTATTGATAATCGCCTTTCTCATATTAACTTCAAACAGTTCAATATTCTGAAGCCGAATCAACAATATTATCTGCTCACCTTCACGCCTGAAGATGAAATGCCCTCTTTCAGCAAGGAGCTATTTGCCAGTGATAGTTCTGATATAAAAGTAAAGCCAATCATCAAATCCATTGTTTTTGATGACGGTTCCACTTCAATAAAACATAATTAAAACAACAAGATCGGAGAAAAAGCAGCTAATACAATTATGATTGCCAACAACCAATAAGGCGCTTTTTCTCTACGTATCAATGGATAAGCCCAAGCTGCCAACAACAAGAGATGGCAGATAAAATAGAAAGAAAGATGCAGAACATTCCAGTCCGTTTTTACCCCATCAATATGAATAATCGTCATAGCAACTAAAGCAAATACACTGCTGGCTACCAGAGCAATTAAGACCAAATAAGGTAAAATTTCAATCAATCCATTTAATCTGTTACGAGAGACCAGCAACCCCCAATAAGCCAAGGCAATTCCGGCAACAATTTGCAATAACGGATTAAATGTTAAGCTGGTCTGCAATTCAAATAAAAACAGAGGAATCAATGCTAAAATCAAGCCAATAGTGCCCATCACAACGCCTAACCATAAAATCGCACGCCGTAATTGCTCTTCTTTAGGCTGCTGCCAAGTGGTCAAAGTGAGTGCTAGACCGCAGCAATAAGCCAATCTAATCGGCAAATAAACCTTCACTTGGAAACAGGTTACCAATAACCAACCCACCCAAAAGATTAAGAAATAAAGATTCCATCGACTTAACCTTGAACGCTGTCCGTTGCAGATTTCCCCCTTGATAAAAATCACCTGAGCGATCATTTGTGCCACTAAAACCGCAATTAATAAATGGGAAATAATGGATTCCCCCGCCGGTTTTGCTATTAATAAGAAAAAATCAGCTAATGCAAGTATAAAGATAGGTAAAATCGATAAACCTATAACTTTAATTTTTGACTCTTCTTGATTTGACATATTTAAATAACCTTTACAAAATTTTGTGATTTACGTCGCATATTATGGCATAATCATTCGGTTTTTTCTTTAAATTAATCTTTCGGAGGAAATATGCGTTTATTACATACTATGCTTCGCGTTGGCGATCTCGAACGTTCCATCAAATTCTATACCGAAGTTTTAGGAATGCGTGTTTTACGCCGCAGTGAAAACCCTGAATATAAATACTCTCTAGCATTCGTTGGTTATGACGATGAAGATAAAACCGCTGTAATTGAATTAACTTACAACTGGGGCGTCAGCCAATATGATTTAGGTTCTGCTTTTGGGCATATTGCTATCGGCGTTGATGATATTTATGCCACTTGTGAAGCCGTGAAAGCTGCCGGTGGTAAAGTAACACGTGAACCGGGTCCGGTAAAAGGCGGAACAACTGTAATCGCTTTTATTGAAGATCCTGACGGTTACAAAATCGAATTTATCGAAAATAAGAGTGCTAAAGACGGTTTAGGCAATCATTAATTCTCTTATTACACTATTTTTCTGCTCACTCCTCTTTTTCGAGGAGTGAGTCATTTTTAAAGGTAACATAATTTGGATACTACGCTTTCTCAAACCTCGGAAAATAACGCTACAGAAACCAGTATAAATTATCAGCTGCTAAAACATCGTTTCCGCGGTTATTACCCTGTTATCGTCGATGTTGAAACCTCCGGTTTAAACGCGCAAACGGACGGACTGCTTGAATTAGCTGCCATCACTGTAAAAATGGATGAGCAAGGATTGTTGCATCCCGATGAAAAATGTCACTTTCAAATTAAACTTTTTGAAGGAGCAAATGTTGATCCCAATTCATTAAAAATTAACGGTATTAATCCCGATGATCCGCAAAGAGAAGCCGTTGATGAACTCACCGCATTAACAGGCTTTTTTCAAATGGTTAGACGTGGTCAAAAAGCAGCAGAATGCAAACGTTCAATATTGGTCGCCCATAATGCAATGTTTGATTACAATTTTTTGATGGCTGCCATTAATCGTACCGGTATCAAACGCAATCCGTTTCACCCTTTTTCAACCTTTGACACCGCCACTTTGGCCGGATTTATGTTTGGTCAGACCGTTCTTCGTACAGCCTGCGACAATGCCGGCATTCCGTTTGAACCAAGCAAAGCACATTCTGCACTTTATGATACTGAAAAAACAGCGGAATTATTCTGCTTAATGGTGAATAAATTAAAACAAGCTAATATTTTCCCACCACAACTTTGAGATGTAAAAATTTCTTGATAAATGGTTAAATTTTAGTAAATTATGGAACTTCTCATAATCAACTTAAGGAACACAACATATGTTATTCAGCAATGAAGTTGTTATCTCCATTCTCGTGCTGCTTGCACTGAGTTTGATGCGTATCAACGTTGTAATTGCCCTAATTATTTCCGCACTTACCGCCGGATTGGTTGGAGGCTTGGATCTGAACAAAACCGTTTCGGTTTTTACCGATGGTTTAGGTGGCGGTGCTTCGGTGGCAATGAATTATGCTATTTTAGGTGCTTTTGCCGTTGCCATTTCTAAATCCGGAATTACCGATTTGCTTGCCTACAAAGTGATTGTGCGTTTAGGTCACACGCCTAGCCATAGAACACTTTTCTGGTTTAAATATCTCTTGCTTGCCGTGTTATTGGCGTTCTCTATCTCCTCACAAAACCTGTTGCCGGTACACATTGCCTTTATTCCGATTGTGGTGCCGCCATTACTCGGTATTTTTAATAAATTAAAATTGGATCGCCGAGCTGTAGCCTGTATTTTGACGTTCGGTTTAACTGCAACTTATATGTTGTTACCGGTCGGCTTCGGAAAAATCTTTATTGAAAATATTCTGGTCAAAAATATCAATGAAGCAGGTGCACAATTCGGTCTGCAAACCTCAACCGCACAAGTGTCACTAGCGATGTTAATTCCGGTTATCGGAATGATTTTAGGCTTGTTGACCGCCATTTTTATTAGCTACCGCAAACCGAGAGAATATATTGTTCACAGCAGTGAACCGACTTCTGATGATTTGCAACAACGTATCGCTAACATTAAACCTTTCCATATCTGGATCAGTATTATTTCTATTGTGGTTGCCTTTACTTTGCAACTTTTCACTGATTCCACTATTGTTGGGGGCTTGGTCGGTTTAATCATCTTCGCTTTAGGCGGTATTTTTAAACTGAAAGAGAGCAATGATGTTTTCCAACAAGGTTTACGTTTGATGGCAATGATCGGTTTTGTGATGATTGCCGCTTCCGGCTTTGCCAAAGTGATTAATGAAACCGGAGGAGTGACTGAATTAGTACAAACTTTCAGTAGCACCATTGGTTCTGATAACAAAGGGCTTGCCGTATTTTTAATGTTATTGATCGGGCTATTTATCACAATGGGTATCGGCTCATCATTCTCTACTGTTCCAATCATTACATCAATTTATGTGCCATTATGTGTTAGTTTCGGTTTTTCGCCCTTAGCTACCGCTGCAATTGTTGGTGTATCTGCTGCGTTAGGCGATGCTGGATCACCAGCTTCTGATTCAACATTGGGTCCAACATCCGGTTTGAATATGGATGGAAAACACGATCATATTTGGGATTCAGTCGTACCAACATTCATTCACTACAACATTCCGTTGTTAATTTTCGGTTGGATTGCGGCAATGACTTTGTAATATCGTATAATAAAAAATATTAAAAAAGACTGAATTGTGATCTGCACCCCTAAAGTTGGACTTATTATCCAACATATAAAGGTGCAGATTTTTTATGACCAAATACAGTCACACATTTAAACAACAAGTTGTAAATTTCTACTAATCCTTATAACTTCAATCTAATATTTCAGCATCATCAGCTGTGAATGAATCAAGAGAGTGTTCTTTTACTTGGATACATACATAAGTGATTGGTATATCATTTCCTGCAAAAAATTGTCTTCTAATAGCCGGCGAAATCCGTAACCAATCACTTTCAAAGGCAGTTATGTAATGATGGAATTGTCTTTAGAAAAGATTATCAAACAAATCCACCAAAAGTGGAATATGGGCTAACTACTTTAGGCAAAGAGTTACTTCAAGTTTTAAAATCTATGGAACAGTTCGGTATTTATTACAAGTTTGTTACAGATAAATTAGAATAATCACAAGAACAATGCATCGGCGATTAATGCAAAAGCTTCATTATCGTTGTTTTCTTTCTGAACAAAATTATATCTATCAGAAAAATAAATTTACTTATTCACTCATACTTTTCATCAAATAAGTTCATTTTTGTGGATTCGCTCACATTTCCAGATAAAAGTTTTTCATATAATAACGAACAAATTTTTCATTATAGAAGGATTATAGCTATGAATTTATCAACTTTTCTACATTAGCCATTAGTACCATTTTATTAGCTTCTACAGCTCAAGCATCCGGACGTTTAGTCATTTACTGCAGTACAACCAATGAATTATGTGAAACTGAAACACAAGCATTCTCAAAAAAATATGATGTTAAAACTTCATTCATTCGTAACGGCTTCGGTAGCACTTTTGCTAAAGTTGAAGCGGAAAAAATAACCCTCAAGCTGATGTTTGGTATGGAGGTACTTTCGATCCTCAATCCCAAGCTGGGGAATTAGGTTTATTAGAACCTTATCAATCAGCAAACTTGTCGCAAATTATCGAAAAATTCCGAAATCCAGGCAAAGTCAAAGGAAATCTATCCTCTGCCATTTATATGGGAATTTTAGGATTTGGTGTTAACACTGACCGTTTAGCAAAATTAGGTATTAAAGAAACACCAAAATGTTGGAGTGATTTGTTAGATCCACGCTTAAAAGGCGAAATTCAAATTGCAGATCCTCAAAGCTCTGGCACAGCTTATACTGCTATTGCTACATTTGTACAATTATGGGGTGAACCGAAAGCATTCGAATATTTTAAGTCTTTAGATAAAAATATTTCACAATACACTAAATCTGGTATTACACCATCACGTAACGCCGCACGTGGTGAAGCCACTATCGGTATCGGCTTCTTACATGATTATGCATTGGAAAAAGAGAAAGGCGCACCGCTTGCCTTAGTCGTTCCTTGTGAAGGTACAGGTTATGAACTTGGTGGCGTAAGTATCTTAAAAGGCGCAAGAAACCTAGATAATGCCAAACTTTTCGTTGATTGGGCGTTATCTAAAGAAGGTCAGGAACTTGCGTGGAAAAAAGGTCAGGCTTTACAGACTTTAACTAACACTACCGCAGAACAATCTCCTAATGCATTTGATCCGACAAAACTTAAATTAATCAATTATGATTTTGAAAAATTCGGCTCAAGTGATGAAAGAAAACGTTTAATCAACAAATTGGTCAATGACGTCAAATTAAGCAAATAATAAAACAAAAAAATAGCTATGGGGAATTTATTTCTCATAGCTATTTGCTTTTTATAATTTATTCTCCTATCTTTTGGGAGTATATTTTTATTTTGTAGGGTTGTATGTTTCAATTCTCAGAAAGACCATAAAGCATTGCTCTATGAATCGCCCTGATGAGAGCTTAAACCTCTCCTAAATTAAATGTATCCTACCGCCGAAAATGATGAGGTTTCAACCACTAAGGAATTTTTGATGGACTCAACAAAATTTTCAATAAATACTACTACGACCTGGATTTTGATTAGCTTTCTTGCATTTGCGATTCTGCCATCATTTGCTTTGGATTATGGCTTGCTAGAATCAACTACTGATGAATTTTTAGCCGCAATGGGATGGCACTCGTTTAATCTAAGTTGGTTTTGGTTTTTCTCTTTGGCTATTTTCTGGTTCTCCCCTCATCTTGGGCTATCTCAAGAAAAGAAAGCAAAATTTGAATTAGTTGCGGTTTGTATTATCGCTTTATTTACTTTTATTTCCGCCAATATTTATCACTTGAGCTTAGGTTATGCTGTTATCGTACAAATTATTACGCTAACTGCTATCGCTACTAATGCCTTAGCTAAGCTCAAAATTATGCAAGGCGATAAATTTATTATTGCTTCGCTGCTTGCCATTATCTTATTAATTTTCTTTTTTATTGTTTATCCAACTTTAACCATCTTCATTTCAATGTTTTATGATGGCAATGAATTTAATCCAAGCCAATTTATCCAAATTATCACTCAATCTTATATTTTGCGTGTAATCCTCAATTCGGTATGGTTATCTGCATTTGTCGGCTTTATTTCTACCGTTTTTGGCTTGGCTTTTGCGCTTTATACTACCAGAATAGCCAAACGTACTGCCTTTATCGGCAAAATTTTCTCTATTTTGCCTATTGTCACACCCCCATTTGTTGTCGGTTTAGGAGTAACTTTGATGTTAGGGCGCTCTGGGTATTTAACTGAATTTTTAGCACAACACTTTGGCTTTACTAACACAAACTGGCTTTATGGCTTCAACGGTATCGCTATAGCACAGATTTTAGCGTTTACGCCACTTGCTTTTATGATTTTGGAAGGATCATTAAAATCAGCACATCCGTCCATTGAAGAAGCCTCTTACACATTAAGAGCTAATCGTTATCAAACCTTCTTTCAAGTTATTTTTCCATTATTAAAACCGGCTCTTGCTAATGCGTTTTTGTTGGTTTTTATCCAATCTTTAGCAGATTTCAGTAACCCATTAGTATTGGGAGGCAGTTTCGATGTTATCGCCACTCAAATTTATTTCTATATTGCTGGTTCACAACTTGATTATGCTTCCGCCAGTACATTAGGCACAATTCTATTATTGTTCTCACTTGGTATTTTTATTGTGCAATATATTTGGATAGGAAATCGCTCTTATGTTACCGTTTCTGGTAAATCTTATCGTGGTGATGTACAGGATTTACCTACCGGATTAAAAAATGCCATTATTGCCTTATTAGCAATTTGGATTATTTTTAATGCCACACTTTACGGCAGTATTTTTTACGGTAGCTTCACTGTCAATTGGGGTGTTGATTACACTTTAACCCTTGGAAATTATGCCTCTCTATTCGGTCAAGGATTTAGTGACGGTGCGTGGCCATCTCTAATCAACACTATTATTTATGCTGGTATTGCTGCTCCACTTACTGCACTATTCGGCTTATTAATCGCCTATATTGTGGTGCGTAAAGAGTTCACCGGTAAAAAAACATTAGAGTTTTTAACTATGCTCTGTTTTGCCGTACCGGGAACCGTTGCCGGAGTATCTTACATTTTAGCCTTTAATGATGCTCCGCTCTATATCACCGGTACCGGTGTCATCATTATTATCTCAATGGTAATGAGGGATTTACCGATTGGGATGCGTGCCGCTATTGCCGGTTTAGGGCAGTTGGATAAATCATTAGATGAAGCTTCACTTTCTTTAAAAGGAAATTCGTGGAAAACATTAATTTATGTCACTTTGCCATTGCTTAAACCTGCACTACTTTCCGCATTAATTACCAGTTTCGTTCGGGCAATGACCACTGTAAGTGCGATTGTATTCTTGGTAACTGCCGATACTCGTGTAGCCACTGCCTATATTTTAAACCGTGTAGAAGATGGTGAATACGGTATTGCAATCGCTTATGGTTCATTGCTGATTGTAGTGATGATGGCAATTATTTTATTCTTTGACTGGATGGTCGGTGATACTCGAATTTCCCGTTCAAAAGCAAAACAAATGAATTAAATTGAGGTTGTTTTATGAATAACGATAATAACTTTCTTGTCTTAAGAAATGTGACAAAACGCTTTGGTAAATCTGTTGTGATCGATGATCTCAGTTTAACCATTAAACGTGGTACAATGACCACATTACTCGGACCTTCAGGTTGCGGTAAAACCACCATTCTACGCTTGGTCTCCGGTTTGGAACGCCCTACCAGCGGACAAATCTTTATTGATGGTGAAGATGTGACGAAATCCTCCATTCAAAGTCGTGATATATGTATTGTATTTCAATCCTATGCATTATTCCCACATATGTCGATTGCAGATAACGTAGGTTACGGCTTAAAAATGTTGGGAGTTAATGCTGAAGAGCGTAAACAACGCATTGAAGAAGCATTGGAGTTGGTAGATCTAGCCGGTTTTGGTGATCGTTATGTCGATCAGATTTCTGGTGGACAACAACAACGTGTAGCATTAGCTCGCGCTTTAGTATTAAAACCAAAAGTTTTACTTTTTGATGAACCGTTAAGTAACCTTGATGCCAATTTACGCCGTAGTATGCGTGAAAAAATTAGAGAATTACAGCAAAAATTTAATATTACTTCTCTCTATGTTACTCACGATCAAAGCGAAGCTTTTGCCGTTTCCGATGAAGTAATTGTAATGAATAAAGGTAAAATTATGCAGAAAGCACCTGCAAAAGTGCTTTATCAACGACCTAACTCTCTCTTTTTAGCTAAATTTATGGGTGAAGCCAGTATCATTGAAGGCTATTTAGAAAATAATCAATTAAACATTAATGGCTATCAATTAACGCTGGATCAAGCTCAAGAATTTAATATCGACAACGGTGAATGTTTGGTCGGTATTCGCCCGGAAGCTATTCATCTATTGACACAAGGTTCGCCGCAGACCCGTTGTCAAATTAAATCAGCAGTTTATATGGGAAATTATTGGGAAATTGTGGTGCTATGGGGCAATAATGAATTATTAGTAAATTTAGCACCCGAACACTTCGAGGCAAATTGTCAAGAAGCCTATATAGAACTTGCCCCATCAGGAATATTTTTACTAAATAAATCAAACAATTAAGAAGGATATAACTATGCATAATTTGAAAAAATTAGCTCTCGTGGCTATTATTGCCGGTGTCGCCACTAATGTTTTTGCTGCCAAAACTGAACCTTATACTCAAGAAGGCACAAATGCACGTGAAATGTTACAGCAAGCACCAATTCATTGGGTTTCAATTGAGCAGATTAAAAAAAGTTTAGAAGGTAAACCTGCTATCAATGTCAGTTTCGATATTGATGATACCGTATTGTTTTCCAGCCCTTGTTTCTATTACGGACAACAAAAATATTCACCAAATGGTTTTGAATATTTAAAAAATCAAGATTTCTGGAATGAAGTTAATGCTGGCTGCGACAAATACTCAATTCCAAAAGAAGTAGCAAAAGCATTAATTAAGATGCACGAAGAACGAGGCGACAGCGTTTATTTTATTACCGGAAGAACTGCCGGTAAAACAGATGGTGTAACCCCAATTCTACAAAAAGCATTAGGCGTTAAAAATATGCATCCGGTTGATTTTATGGGAGATCGTCCTCGTAATACTAAATACAACAAAACACCAGCTATTTTAGAACATAAAATCAGCATCCATTATGGCGACAGTGATGATGATATTTTAGCAGCAAAAGAAGCTGGTATTCGTGGTATCCGTATTATGCGTGCACCGAACTCCACCTACTTACCAATGCCTACTTTAGGCGGTTACGGTGAAGAAGTTTTGATTAACTCAAGCTACTAATCCAAATCATTCCAAACATCGCCCAATGTGAGAAAATCCTGTTTCAGCATTGGGCGCATTTTTCCATTATGCATTGCCGCTGCCGGATGATACATCGGCAATAATAAAAAACAGTGTTCATCCTGCATCAAGGTGTAAACTTGCCCGTGAACTTCACTGATTTTAAATTCTGGCAGAAATACAGACAACGCAATACGTCCGCACGGCACAATAATTTTAGGCTTAACCTTCGCAATTTCTGCACGTAGTAAGCTGTTAAATGCTGTAATTTCTTTCTTGTTAGGATCACGTTTTTCCGGTCTAAACTTAACCACATTGGTCAGATAAATATTCTCTCTGGTCAATCCAATAGAATCTAATAACTGATCAAAAAATTTACCACTCGTCCCAGCAAAAGGTCCTTTACTCAGCTCATCTTTCCCAGGAGCATCACCAATAAACATTATTTCAGCTTGAGAATTACCCCAAGCTGGAACTAATTGATATTGAAAGAATTGTTGTTGTAACTGTTCAAACTGTTGTTGAATTGTGTTCATAGCCTATTTCAAAAAAATCCGGATTACATAAATGTAATCCGGAAATAAATAATGAATGAAGAATTATCCTTACTTTTCTTCCGCTAACCAAATTGCCACTTGTTTAGCGAAATAAGTCAAAATACCATCCGCTCCGGCACGTTTAAAGCAGAGCAATCCTTCTAAAATGCTCTCTTTTTCTTTTAACCACCCATTTTGAATTGCAGCCATCTGCATTGCATATTCTCCAGAAACTTGATAAGCGAAAGTAGGTACACCAAAGTGCTGTTTAACACGCCATAGTACATCAAGATAAGGCATTCCCGGTTTAACCATCACCATATCAGCCCCCTCCTGAATATCCAACCCAACTTCTTGCAATGCTTCATCGCTATTTGCAGGATCAAGTTGATATGTAAATTTATTACCACCTTTGATATTACTTGATGAACCGATTGCATCACGGAATGGTCCATAAAAACAAGAAGCATATTTTGCGGAATATGCCATAATCAAGGTATTAATAAAACCTTGTTGTTCGAACTGTTGACGAATTGCTCCAATACGTCCATCCATCATATCACTAGGTGCAACCACATCAGCTCCAACTTCAGCGTGGGAAAGCGCCTGTTTAACCAATACTTCAGTAGTAATATCATTCAAAACATAACCATTTTGATCAATAATTCCATCCTGACCGTGAGTAGTAAAAGGATCAAGTGCCACATCAGTCATTACCCCCAGCTCAGGATAAGCCTGTTTCAATGCACGTACGGTACGTTGAACTAAGCCATCCGGATTATAAGCCTCTTCCGCCATTAATGATTTTTTCTCTTGTGGCACAACTGGAAATAAAGCAACCATCGGTACACCATATTTCACTAATTCTGCTGCTTCAATCAATAATTGATCGATAGTCAGACGCTCCACACCCGGCATCGAAGGCACTGCTTCACGCTGATTTTCACCTTCAATCACAAATACTGGATAAATCAAATCATCGACACTTAATTTATTTTCCGCCATTAAACGACGACTGAAATCTTGTTTACGCATACGGCGCATACGACGTTCAGGAAATTGTGAAAAAATTTGTTGAGTCATTCATTAGCTCCTTTACTCATCAAAAATACTGTTAGGATAGCTATTATAATGAATTAACATTAGTGAATATATGCTTAAAATACGTTATCCTCTTTTTAAAGGCTGAGAATATCTTATTCTTTTAAAAATTTTTTTCAAAAACAATATTAAATTGTTTTTCCTGATAAGAATAAAGTGATGGAAAATTACTCTGTTGTTTCTTCCATATCAGCTGTAATTTAGGTGTAATACCAAACAAATGCCAATCACGTTTCCAAAGAGCAAAATAAGTATGATATATGTGATCTCTTCGATTTTTACCCAATGGAAACCGGTTAGCTAATTTGAATTGATCTTGATACTGTCTTTTACTAATAGAAAAATTCATATGTGAAGAAATGCCTTTTCCCCACTCTTGCCCCCAACCAAAACGTAAAGTATAACTATTATTGCTATACTGTTTGATTCTGGTATTTTCTTGCTCTAGATTAAATCCTATATGAAAAGTTTGTTGTGGATTTCTTATCCAAAATAATGTTGTCGAAAATAATTTATTTGCTCCATTTAAATAATCATAATCATTATAACGTTGCTTAACATACTCCAAAGCAGAAGAAATTTGCCAATTTATAGATAACCAGCGATTATATTCTGCACGTATTCCCGTTCCTTGTTGATAACGCTTATTCCCAATCCAACGCCTTTCATAAAGAGATAATAAACGCACACTCTGTTTTGAGTTTTTATTTACATAACCTAAATAACTACGGTTATATGTATCATTATAATCACGATTATCCCAATAAAACTTACCAAACAAATTAGTTTCAAAAAAGAAATAGTGTGAATCTTTAATATTTTTCTCTTTTGCTAATATCAATGAATAAGCAATACCATGAGCAGATTGTGGCAACATTGAATCAGATTTCACAAATCCTGTTTGTTCAATATTACGATCAGAAGAGGCATCATTTACATTATTATCTTGTTCATAATTTGCAGAGAAACTAATTTGCCAAGCACTATTATCGTCAATTAAACGTAAATATTGTTCTACCATTTTCGCCACTGCTATTGGTAAATTTTCATCAGATTTCACTTTTTCAAATTGTTGCTTTGCAGAACTAAGCTGCTTATCATTAAATAATGCTATTGCTAATGCAATTCTTGCAGGATTCATTTTAGGATTTATAGCTAACAGTTGTCGAAACTTTGCAATCGCTTGTGAATAATTTTGCTGTGATTCAGCTAAAGCACCTTCAGCAAATAAGATGAGTATTTTATCTTGTTGTTGATATTTCTGATAAATAGGCAATAACATCTTAATTATTTTAAAATGTCGATATATTACCGCTTGATATAACAATTTCTTTACTAAGATAGGATCTTTCTCCACATCTTTTAAAGAAATAGATATTTTACCTTGTATCACTTTAGCTATTTTATTGTCCAAGTGATCTAATGTTGCATTGAATACAGGTGAGTGTAGCTCTGTTTTATAAGTTTGAAGAGCAATATTATCACTTGCTGTTGCTATCGCAGAAAATGTGAATAAGCCACAGAAAATTAAAATTAATGTCTTGTAAATCATAAGAAAACAATAAGAAATTTAAATACTCTGCCTATTACGTTAGTCTTTTTAATGATAAATAAAAAACGCCCATACTGGGCGTTTAAAAATGAAAATAAGTTTATTGTTTTTTTGCCTGATATGCCCCAGAAATAACAGATTCTCCTTCCTTGTTCTTCAAATAAAATACGCCTAGTGTATTCTCTGCTTTATCTTCTTTTCCTGCAAACACCCCTGTATACTTGCCCTCATATTCTGCAGCAACAGCATTACCTTCATAGTAGTATTGCTTCTCTTTTAAGGTCACATTTTTCAATTCAATTTGCTTAATATTATTAGCCTGTACCTCAATATTACCTGAAACTGTCTGATCTTTTAATTCTAACGTTAATGAACCATCTTTTTCTTGCCCATCAATTGTCATTTTTGCCAAACCTTTATAAATTGCATTAACAGCTTGAGCAGGATTTTCTAAAACATATTTCTGATCTACTTCATAAAAATAATATTTATGATTATTGTAAGGGTAAGGCATTTCTGGCATAGTAAAATAACCATAATAACCAATATCACTTACAGGATTTGCTGTTTTATCAAAACTGAGTACAGTATTCTTTTGACGTTCTTGACGAAAATCCCCATCCATTCCAACGAAAGTGAAAACATCCCCTTCAGCTTTTGATCTGCACCCCAAAAATTGGACTTATTATCCAACAACATACAGAGGTGCAGATTTTTTATGACTAAATATAACCAAACATTTAAACAACAAGTGGTAGATTTCTACTTTCAACACGAGGAAAGCCTTTCTTT
>NZ_JPXY01000015.1:0-5642 GCF_000771895.1 Gallibacterium genomosp. 2 | reverse complement strand
ACTTTCCTTTATTTGCAGAAGATCAGACTTGATCTGACAAATCACTATAAAAAGTGAGAGTTTCCCGTTTAGAATATGAGTGCAAAATTCAATCTAAACAAAAAAGGAAACTCTCATGTTTTATTCTAACAATCCACTTATTAAACACAAGATAGGTTTATTAAATTTAGCTGAAGAATTAGGTAATATTTCTCAAGCATGTAAAGTGATGGGATTGAGCCGAGATACGTTCTATCGTTATCAACAAGCCGTTGAACAAGGTGGTGTTGATGCGTTACTTAATCAAAATCGACGTGTGCCAAATCTGAAAAATCGGGTGGATGAAGCCGTTGAACAGGCTGTCGTGAAATTTGCCCTTGATAATCCAGCGTTTGGACAAGTCAGAGTAAGCAATGAACTTCGTAAACAAGGTATCTTTGTGTCAGCTGGCGGTGTACGTTCTATTTGGTTACGTCATCATCTAGCCAATTTTAAGCAGAGATTAATTGCCCTTGAGAAATTGGTTGTAGAGCAAGGCATTATTCTCAGTGAAGCCCAAGTACAAGCGCTAGAGCGTAAAAAAGAGGAAGAGATGGCGTGTGGAGAAATTGATACTGCACATCCCGGTTATTTGGGGTCACAAGATACATTCTACGTTGGACATATCAAAGGTGTGGGGAGAATTTACCAACAAACCTTTGTTGACACTTATAGTAAAGTAGCATTTGCCAAATTATATACAATGAAAACTGCTATCACCGCAGCAGATATCCTCAATGACAAAGTGTTACCTTATTTTGAAAGCCAAGGGTTGCCGCTATTACGCATCTTGACTGACCGTGGTAGTGAATATTGTGGCAAAGTGGAAAATCACGATTATGAGCTTTATTTAGCGATAAACGACATAGAACATAGCAAAACTAAGGTGAAGCATCCACAGACTAATGGTATCTGTGAACGCTTCCATAAGACTATCTTGCAAGAATTTTATCAAGTGGCATTTCGGAAGAAAATTTATCGGGATTTAGCCACATTGCAAGCAGACTTAGATGAGTGGTTGATGTATTATAACCATCATCGAACACATCAAGGGAAAATGTGCTGTGGAAGAACGCCAATAGCAACATTACTTGATGGAAAGCGTATTTGGGCAGAAAAGAATTTAAGCTCAAATTAATCTGACAGGCACGCTAATTTTAAACGGGGACTGTCAGATTAGGTTTGATCTTCTACAACTGAAGTTTAGAAATAAAAAATGGGGATAATCGGTTGAATATCCCCATTTTTCTTTATTTTTTAAACTCTACGTTCTTCTTTTCTCTTTCATCAACCACCAACGAAAAAACATCAGGACGACTATAATGCCCAGAAACATCAAAGTCATAGCGAGCTTTGACTATCTCATCTAAATCAATTTCTGCACTAATTAGTCCTACCTTATCTTTTAATGGACCTGCAATAATTTCACCCATTGGATTTACAATAACACTATTTCCGTGCATTAAAGGTAAATCAGTGTCCCATTGAGGCACCTCAATACCTAATTCTTTTGGCGATGGCTGTACTTGACAAGCACTAATAAGAAAACATCTTCCTTCATAAGCAATATGCTGCATTGATGTTCGCCAAATTTCCCTTGTATCAACTGTTGGTGCACACCAAATATCAATTCCTTTTGAATACATTGCCATTCTCAGTAGTGGCATATAATTTTCCCAACAAATTGCAGCACCTATTTTACCAGCTTCCGTATTGATAACAGGTAAAGTTGAGCCATCACCTTGTCCCCAAATTAAACGTTCTGTTGCTGTCGGCATTAATTTTCGGTGCTTAGCGACAAGCCCATTTTCGGGAGTAAAAAACAAGGCTGAGCAATAAAGACTGGTTTGACTTCGTTCAATAACACCTATAACAATATTTGCTCCTGTTCTTTGGGAGAGTAATGCTAATTCATCTGTTTCAACACCAGGAACATCAATTGCATTTTGATAATATTGTGCAAATTCATCTCGACCTTCGGGTAATCGATAGCCTAAGTAAGTACCAAAAGTTTTCCCTTTTGGATAACCACCTAAAAGCGCTTCTGGCATTACGACCAATTTTGCTCCTGAACGTTTAATCTCTTCTTCAAATGTAAGAATATTTGCTAATGTTTCCGCTTTACCTTTTTGAGATGAACCAATTTGTAATGCTGCGACGACTGTTTTTGTCATAATATAATTCTCCTATTGATAAATATAGCCAAGGGTGATAAGTAGAAATAATGCAACTAACCAACTAAACGCAATGTTTGGGCGTTGAAAACGGTTTGCTAACAATAATGAACTGCCTTGAACTACAGGTGTTACCGTAGATAATCCAGAAACAGGTCCACCAGTTAGAAAGTATTGACCTAAATTACCACCCGAAATGGCAGCTACAGCAGCTAACATTGGATGACCACCCGCTTTTAAAACAATATCAAGGAATGGCAGAATAATGGCTGCAGAGGCGGAATATGATTGAGTTATAATCCCTGTAAGTAATGAAATTCCGAACAATAATAAAATTGGTGCAGTGTCTAACCCAGGTTTAAGCCATTCAGATAATAATGCAGCAATACCAATATTATTAATCACTCCTGACATATATAAGAAACAGATTGTAGCAACGAGTGGAACAGCGATTTTTTGTACGCCATCTACCATTGCTTTCTCTCCCTCTGTAGGATTAATTTTGGCTAACAATATCGTAATTAGGCTAGCGAAGAAGCCAACAATGAAAATTGGCATTTTTAATACAAAGCCAATCACTAAAATAGCAAATGGAATGATTGCAGTGATCGACGATATATGACTTGAATGGCTTTCAAACTCTTTTAGAATTTTTTCCATTTCTTCAGCACTATATTTTTGTAGTGTGCCTGAAGCAATCACATCTTTATGCATTCGCCAATACGCAAGAACCATTACTGCAGCAGCTGTTATAGCACCATATACATTGACCATACCAAAACCGACACCAGTCATTGTAATGATAGCGACTTGTGTTGGGTGAGCGAAACCTGCGCCACAACCTAAAATATTAGCGTGTTGTAAAGCACCTGCGGCAGGATCAGGTTTTACGCCTAATTTTAATGCTGCGGGTCCAGCAATAACACCTGTAATAACCGCTTGTGTAAATCCCACCATCATTCCTATAAAACCAGCGGCAATACTTGCAGCAGTAATAATGCCAGGTCCACCACCAACATAATTACCTAATTTAATTACGTCTCGAATAATTACAGATAAAAAACCTGTTTTATGCATAATACCAATAAAGAGTAAAATCCCTGTCATATCAGCTAAAACAGGATTTAAACCATTAATAACTAATTTGGCAATACTTACACCTTCACCACCATAAAGAGGAATTCCTACGGTTAAAGCTGCGAGGGTAGAACCAATAATAGCGGTAAGATAGAGAGGTGTTCTTCCAATAACCATTAATATTAAGGTGATAAACATAATGGATTGGGCCATAATGATTGCAGACATATATCCTCCTAGAATGATTGATTAAGTGATTTGAAGTATTCTCTCTTTCATCAAGCATTTCTATAAAAATATTGACCATTAATTTCATTATATTGATAAATTATGCCATTAATATCATAATATAGTGAAAATCTATCAATATATTGATGATGGGAGAAAATATGACCGTTAAAGGAATGCAGATTGTAGATGTTAAAATTGACCGCTCTAATCAAGAACTTACTAACCACGGTGATTTTACTTTTCCACTCGCAGTTTATAAAAATACACTTTCTAAAAATTTACTAGGTTATGTAATTTGGCACTGGCACGATGAATACCAATTTTCATATGTCACGCAAGGTGAAATCTATTTTTATATTAATGATCAAACATTTATTTTAAAAGAAGGACAGGGGATCTTCATCAATACTGGTTGTATACATTCTATAAAGGCGGTAAATGATCCTGAAAGCACCTATGTTTGTATCAATATTGATAAGAAACTTTTCTCAAGCTTTAAAGGAAGTGTTATCGAACAAAAATATTTGAATACTTTAACTCAATCAGCTATTTTTCTTGATTTATCGGAAGAGTGGCATATTGAGTGTATCAATAAATTAAAAGATATTTACCAGTTCTATGTCGATAAATCATTTAGTTTTGAAATTGATATCTGTATTAACCTAATGCAAACCTTAGCACTTATTGTTAAGAATGCTTTAAACCCTATTTTGCTTACTACAATAGAAAGTAAAGATGAATATCAAAAGATCAAAAGAATTCTTTCTTTTCTTCATCAACATTATGCAGAAAAAATAACTTTAGAGCAGATTGCACAACATATTTTTCTCAATAAAAATGAGTGTTGCCGTTTATTTAAACGAAAAACAAAAATGACTATTTTTGAATATCTACTAGAACATAGGCTCAATAAAAGTATTGAATTATTAATTCACTCTGATAAAAGCATTAGTCAAATTGCAATTGATACAGGATTTAGTACAGTGAGTTATTATATTGATACATTTCATAAAAATGTAGGAATAACGCCTAATGAATATCGGAAAAGAGAATTAAAATAATGTATAGATTTATCTTCACTATATTTTTCTCGCTATGTATCTTACCACTTACCGAACTCCAAGCTCGCCAGTTGCAATGTAAAGTGGTAGGAATTAACGATGGCGATACTTTAATCTGTTTGCATAAGCGGACGCAGCTTAAAGTACGCCTGCAATATATTGATGCTCCCGAATCGGCTCAGCCTTTTGGTAATAGGGCGAAGCAATCATTAGCTCAACTGGCATTTAAAAAAGAGGTTGAACTTGAGATCACGGGCTATGATAAATATCAACGGCTGTTGGCAGTGGTTTATGATCAGACAGGTGAAAATCTTAACTTAATTCAAGTACAGCGAGGAATGGCGTGGGCGTATCGCCAAACGCAACCGATCTATCTGCAAGCTCAGCAACTCGCTCAACAGCAAAGAATAGGTTTATGGCAAGATAAAAATCCGATCAATCCTGCGGATTGGCGTGCAAGTAAGCGGTCAGATGAACATTCATTTTGGCAAAACTTCCTGCCTAAAGCACCGCTTGCAACTATAGATTGTAATGTAAAAAAAGTTGTAACGATCTTCCCGATTATGACACGGCGAAACGCTACTTTAAACAATGCCGTTGGCGAGAGCTAGATGGCAATAATGATGGTATCCCTTGTAATAAACTTTATCGACAGGCTCAGCGACAATGATTAATCATACTTTTCGTTCCTATTTTCCTTTTTTTCAAGACAATCCAGATGCGGTATATTTAGACACGGCTGCAACGACACTCAAACCGAAGGTGTTGATAGATGCAACGCTCAATTTTTATCGTTCATCGGGATCGGTTCACCGTAGTCAATATGATTTTCCTCAAACGCAACGTTATGAATTAGCAAGGGATTTAGTGGTAAAACGTTTTAATGTCGCCACACGAGATGCGGTGATCTGGACCAGTGGCACAACCCATTCACTTAATTTAAGGGGCTGTAGTAGATTAGCAACAATGCTATACTACAAAAATGAAGATAACATATTGTAAATTAAAGAAATCTATACAGAAAAAACTGCTTGAGTTTTTTGTCGCAGAAGTTACTGCAAGAACGGCAGCAAATTTGCTA
>NZ_JPXY01000014.1:0-180759 GCF_000771895.1 Gallibacterium genomosp. 2 | reverse complement strand
TTGTCCTATATGCCTAAAAAAATCGCTTCGAGGATTTTTTCATTTGATTTCTTCGGATCATCATCAAACTCTTCCAGCTCACAGATCCAGCGATGCAAATCTGTGAAACGAACTGTTCTCGGATCAAGGTCAGGAAAACGATCATACAGTGCTTCTGCAATTTGTTGTGAATCCTGCCATTTCATTTCAATGCTCCTCTTTTGCGTGGTTAATTGTATAACGAGGAATTTCAACCACTAAATCCTCATCACCGACAATTGCCTGACAACTTAAGCGGCTATCCACTTCTAGCCCCCACGCCTTATCTAACATATCATCTTCCAAATCTGAACTTTCATTCAATGAATCAAAACCTTCACGCACAATGACGTGACAGGTTGTACAGGCACACGATTTTTCACAAGCGTGCTCAATCCCAATTCCAGAACGCAATGCGGCATCTAAAATACTTTCGCCAGTTTCAGCATTGATAACCATTCCTTCTGGACAATGTTCTTCATTAGGTAAAAATACAATTTTTGGCATACTGTTTTCCTTTTATTTATTATTTTATTCAGTAAATTGTTCAACCGAATGACCGGCCAACGCTTGTTTAATCGAATTATCCATTCTTTTAGCAGCAAAATTTCGAGTAGCTCGATCCAGTCGCTTGATACCTTCCGCAATTTTTTGACTATCATCCTGCTGTTGCAACTGTTCCAATTTCTCTATCGCAATTCTGACTTCCGCTAACTCTTGCTCATTTAATAATGCTGCATCTTCCGCCAAAGCACTATACACATTTTCTAATACACGTGCCGCCTCAACACGCTGCTCTGCTAATTCACGTGCTTGCATATCCGCTTTAGCATTTTCATGCGAAGACTTAATCATTTGTGTAATTTCTTCATCTGTCAGACCGTAAGATGGTTTCACTTGAATTGAAGAATGAACACCGGTGGATTTTTCCATTGCTGTTACACTAAGCAAACCATCAGCATCAACCTGGTAAGTTACTCGAACATGCGCTGCACCCGCAACCATAGGAGGAATGCCTTTTAAACTAAATCTGGCCAAAGAACGGCAATCCTGTACCAACTCACGTTCACCCTGCACAACGTGTACTGACATCGCTGTTTGCCCATCTTTAAATGTAGTAAATTCCTGAGCCCTAGCAACTGGGATTGTAGTATTGCGTGGAATAATTTTCTCCACCAATCCTCCCATTGTTTCAATCCCGAGCGATAAAGGAATTACATCCAGCAACAATATTTCACTATCTGGCTTATTACCGACTAGAATATCCGCTTGAATAGCTGCACCCAATGCCACTACTTTATCCGGATCAATAGAAGTTAGAGGTACTTTTCCGAAAAATTCAGCAACCTGTTCACGTACAAACGGTACACGAGTTGAACCACCTACCATTACCGTTTCAATCACTTCATTAACTGAAACATCAGCATCTTTTAACGCACGACGACACGCTAATAAAGTACGTTTTACTAATGGTTGGATAAGGCTATTAAATGTTGCTCTTTCCACTATTATAGAATGATTATTTAGATTAACTTCAACTTGTTCCGCTTGGGTTAATTCGATTTTTACTTGAGTAGCAAGCTCTAATAAACGGCGTTTTTCTTGATCGGTTGACGCCACAAATTTAGTCTGTTGTGCTAAATAATCCGCTAACAGATGATCAAAATCATCACCACCTAGCGCAGTATCACCACCGGTTGCTAGAACTTCAAAAACACCTCTGCTTAGACGAAGAATAGATATATCAAAAGTTCCACCCCCAAGATCATAAACCGCAATAATGCCTTCCTGTCCACTATCTAAACCATAAGCAATTGCTGCGGCTGTCGGCTCATTTAATAAACGAAGTACATTTAAACCAGCTAAACGCGCCGCATCTTTCGTTCCCTGACGCTGAGCATCATCAAAATAGGCCGGCACAGTGATGACACAACCGACTAATTCACCTGCTAAACGTTTTTCAGCCAATGAACTCAAGCGACGTAAAATATCGGCTGATACTTCAATTGGGCTAATAGCTCCCTTTTGAGTAACGATCATTGGCAAGCCGTTTTCACTCGCTTGAAAACGATAAGGTAAATTCGGGTAACGGCTCTGTACATCCGCTAAACTGCGACCAATTAAACGTTTGACTGAAATAATCGTATTGTGTGGATCTTGTCCTGCATTTGCTTTGGCTTCATAACCGACTATCGGTTCTTTCGCTCCATAATAAACAACGGAGGGAATTAATGCTCGATCTTGCTCATCTAATAAAATATCAGCTTTACCGCTACGCACAGTCGCTACTAATGAATTGGTTGTACCAAGATCAATACCAACGGCTAAACGAGCCTGATGAGGTGCAGCACTTTGTCCCGGTTCTGCAATTTGTAATAATGCCATTTACCTTGTTTCCCACTGTTAAAAATCAAAAAATTTTTCTTCTAAACGTTCAATTTCTTGTTGTAATTTTCGAATAAACTTTAATCTATCGATAGTCTGTTTAGTACTATTCCAATCCTGTTGTTCAATACTGTCCGATAAAACCTCGATATTTTCTTGATAACTTTGCTCCACTTGTGAATTAAGTTGTTCCAACAACTCCTGATTATGCTCTTGTTGTGCTTGTTCAAGTTGTTCACGTAATTCCATTTGTTGCATTAAAAACTCAAGATCGTGGGTAGTATTCTCACTATCCACCGACTTATCTAAAGCTAATGCCAGAATTGCTTCTGCTCGTAAAATAGGATCTTTTAAAATCTGATAAGCATCATTCACTTGTGTTGACTTCTGCAATGCTAAACGTTGTTCTTGTTCACTTGCAGTTGAAAAATTATCTGGATGTAGTTGTTTTTGCAATTGCAAATATTGTTGAGATAGTTGTGTCGGATCAATCTGAAAACTTACCGGCAATGAAAATAGTTCAAATGGATTAAACATCATATTTTAATAACTTAGAATTTTATCAATACTTACACGTGAAAACTTTCACCACAACCGCACTGCTCTTTGACATTAGGATTAGTGAATTTAAAGCCTTCATTTAACCCTTCTTTCACAAAATCAAGTTGTGTTCCATCCAAATAGACCAAACTTTTATTATCGACAATAATTTTTACGCCGTGATCTTCAAAAACCTGATCATCATCATTCAACGTATCAACAAACTCTAAAACATAGGCCAAACCAGAACAACCAGACGTTTTGATACCTAAACGCAACCCAATTCCTTTACCTCGATTAACTAAAAAATCTTTTACACGTTGTGCTGCGCTTTCGGTTAATGAAATTCCCATCGTGATCTCCCAAATGAGCAAAGTGCTATCTAACGATAGCACCTACATTTTATTTACTATTTTTTGCTTTATAATCAGCAATTGCTGCTTTAATCGCATCTTCTGCAAGAATTGAGCAATGTACTTTTACCGGCGGTAATTCAAGTTCGGCGGCAATATCACTATTTTTAATTGCTTGCGCTTCATCTAATGATTTACCTTTTACCCATTCAGTAATTAATGAACTGGATGCTATGGCGGAACCACAACCATAAGTTTTAAATTTGGCATCTTCAATTATGCCGTTATCATTTACTTTAATTTGTAGTTGCATTACATCGCCACAAGCCGGAGCACCAACCATACCGCTACCAACTGCCGGATCTTTTTTATCAAATGATCCAACATTACGCGGATTTTCATAATGATCGATTACTTTTTCACTATATGCCATAATTTTCTCCTATTAATGTGCAGACCATTCAACAGTGCTAAAGTCAACGCCTTCTTTATACATATCCCAAAGTGGCGAAAGTTCACGTAATTTAGCTACTGCTTTTTTCACTAAATTAATGGTGTAATCAATTTCTTCTTCTGTAGTATAACGCCCAACAGTAAAACGAATTGAGCTATGTGCTAGTTCATCATTTAAACCTAAAGCACGTAATACATAAGAAGGTTCTAAGCTAGCAGAGGTACAAGCTGAACCAGATGACACAGCAATATCACGCAATGACATCATTAAAGATTCACCTTCAACATAGTTAAAACTCATATTTAAATTTGTACCAACACGATGTTCCATTGAACCATTGACATAAACTTCTTCAATATCTTTCAAACCGTTGTATAAACGATCTCGTAATGCAGTCAAACGAGGCATTTCAGTTGCCATTTCTTCTTTACAGATACGATAAGCTTCACCCATACCGACAATTTGGTGAACCGGTAATGTGCCTGAACGCATACCTCTTTCGTGACCACCACCGTGAATAATCGCCTCTAAACGCACACGTGGCTTACGACGCACATATAGCGCACCAATACCTTTCGGTCCATAAACCTTATGCCCAGACATAGACATCAAATCTACTTTTAATTTTGATAAATCAATCGGTAACTTACCAACTGATTGTGTAGCATCAACGTGAAAAATAATCTTACGTTCTCGACAAATTTCACCAATTTTTTCAATATCCTGAATCACACCAATTTCATTATTTACGTGCATAATTGATACTAAAATTGTGTCATCACGCATTGCTGCTTTCAGTTCATCTAAATCAATTAAACCATCTGATTTCGGAGATAAATAAGTTACTTCAAAACCTTCACGTTCTAATTGGCGACAGGTATCTAAAACTGCTTTATGCTCAGTTTTTGAGGTAATAATGTGTTTTCCTTTGGTTTGATAAAAATGTGCTGCGCCTTTAATTGCCAAGTTATCAGATTCGGTTGCTCCGGAAGTAAATACAATTTCACGAGCATCCGCACCAATTAAATCTGCAATATGATTACGAGCGATATCAACAGCCTCCTCAGCCTGCCAGCCAAACTTATGCGAACGCGACGCCGGATTACCGAATGTTCCGTCAATGGTTAAATAATCCATCATTTTTTTTGCAACACGTTCATCTACAGGGCAAGTTGCCGCATAGTCTAAATAAATAGGTAATTTCATTTTCACTCCGATTTAATTCGTTAAGCCAGCCACTTAACTATCTATATTTTCATTTTCGAGATGTTGCTGTACGCTGATCTCAGCACGATAACGCTGTTGCATTTTTTCTTGTTGAGAACTGACTAACTCAGCGACAGTAATTTCATTTAAAAAATCTTCGATACGATCACTTAACTTTTGCCATAATGAATGGGTTAAACATTGAACGCCATCCTGACAATTTCCTTTGCTCTTACATTTTGTGGCTTGAACATTTTCATTTACTGCTGAAATGATCATACCGATAGAAATATCCTCGCAAGCATAGCCCAATTGATAGCCACCACCAGGCCCACGAGTACTTTTAACCAAACCGTGACGACGTAATTTCGCAAATAATTGTTCTAAATAAGAAAGTGATATTTTTTGACGTTCAGAGATATCCGCTAAAGTAACAGGGCCATTGTTAGCATTTAATGCAATATCTAAAATTGCAGTTACCGCATAACGCCCTTTTGAAGTAAGTTTCATCGCAAATTCCCTAACCTTGTTAAAACAGTGGAAATTCTCACATAACCTACTAAAACAGTCAAGTATTATCACACCGTTTTTAGCTATTGTTATTTCCGATGACTTTCCGTTAGCACTTTTTCTACTGCTGTCAACATTCCTTGCAGAATATTCAGTTCATTACGTTGAATTGCTGTTCTCAAATACAAACGGCGTAATTTTTTCATTACCGCACTGTTTTGAATAAAACCAAGTTGCTGATAAACCTGTTCCGTTTTATTAAAGAAATATTCTAACTCCTCTGCTACCACGCCTTTTGCCGGTATCTCTGCAACTTGTGAATGACGTAATTGATAACCTTGCTGTTTTTGCAAATACGCCATTCTTACTTCATAACTAACTAATTGCACCGCCATCGCTAAATTTAATGAAGAATACTCAGGATTTGCTGGAATATTAAGATGATAGTGGCATTTCAACAGCTCTTCATTGGTTAAACCGATCCGTTCACGCCCAAAAACAATTGCCACTTTTCCGTGCGCTGAACGTACAATCGCCAACTCTCCGCAATCCCGCGGTGTTACGGCAGTAGTGGTCAAGTGTCTGGCTCTTGCACTGGTGCCAATCACCAAGGAACAATCAGCAATTGCCTCTTCAAAAGAAGAAACAATATGTGCCTGTCTAACTACATCATCCGCTCCAGCAGACAAGGCAATACTTTCTTCATTAGGCGGGACTTTTGGTGAAACTAAATAAAGTTGAGATAATCCCATCGTTTTCATTGCTCTTGCCGCAGAGCCAATATTCCCCGGATGAGATGTTTCAACTAATACAATTTTGATCTGATCTAATGACATAATGAAACGATTGGATAAAAATAATGGCGGATTTTAACATATTTTCATTAAGAAAATGACTCGCAATTTGAGTGAACTTTCCCTATAATGCACGCCGAAATTTGTCAAACTTAAATCCGTTCTTTAAAATCCAGTGGAGAAAATAATGAATCCAATGTTAAATATTGCCATTCGTGCTGCACGAAAGGCAGGCAACATTGTTGCCAAAGGTTTTGAGCGCCGAGATGAAATCGAAACCAGAGAAAAAAGTGCTAATGATTATGTCACCAATATAGATCGTGCCTCTGAAGCTGCCATTATTGATATTATTCGTAAATCTTATCCAACCCACACTATTATTGGAGAAGAAAGTGGTGCGTTGGAAGGCGATAATGAAGTACAATGGGTTATTGATCCGCTGGATGGTACTACTAACTTTGTAAAAGGTTTGCCTCATTTTTCCATTTCAATTGCAGTTCTCGTCAAAGGACGCACTGAAGTCGGCGTCGTATATGATCCAATTCGCAATGAATTATTCACTGCGGTTCGTGGTGAAGGAGCAAAATTAAACGAATACCGCTTACGTTTGGACAGCCGTACCGAATTAAACGGCGCAATTATTGCCACCGGCTTCCCATTCAAAATTAAACGCTATATCCCTGTTCATCTTGAAATGATCAGTTCATTAATCAAAGAGTGTGCCGATTTCCGTCGTACTGGCTCAGCAGCATTGGATCTCTGTTATGTAGCATCAGGTCGTGTTGACGGCTACTTTGAAATGGGATTAAAACCTTGGGATTGTGCAGCAGGTGAATTAATTGTTCGTGAAGCTGGCGGTTTAGTTACCGATTTTATCGGTGGACATAGCTACCTCAAATCAGGCAACATTGTCGCCGGAGGTTCACGTATCACAAAACAAATCCTCACTAAATTACAGCCTTGTTTAATCCCTGAATTAAAAAAATAATTTAAACACGCAATAAAGGCGTATTTCCCAAAATACGCCTTTTCCCATTCATAGTGCTTTCCACTCTACCTTTCTACCTCATAAAGTTACCTTCTTATTAGAGGTTAGACCAGAAACCACCCTCTATATAATAATATAGAAAATTAATCAATTTACTGATATAGTTGCGTTACTATTTCACACCCTTTATAGGTAGTATACAAAAATTCATTTTTCACTAATTTAATCTTTATCTCTTTAACCACAAAACTTCAATAACTTAAGTAAAATTCATTTTATTTTTACTATTTTCACCTTGGGAGGTATTAATGTTCGATTCAGGAGTCGAAACTGTAAAAGAAACAGTGCTTTCACTAAAAGAAAAAATTACTGGAATAGATTTTAATTCAATCAAAGATAAAGTGATTTCATTAAAAAACACTGTTTCGACCATTGATTTTAATCTAGTAAAAGAAGATATATCCTCTTTAAAAAGTAATGCTTTATCCATCGCTGCATCAGATTTTAAAAATAAACCGGTGTTATTCAAAGACTCTTTAGACTTACTTACTGATGCTACAAATACACTCAGAAAGATTACCAATCAAATGTCATCAATTAGCGAAATTTCTAATAAGTCATTAGATTTGCTGGATTCTCTTTTTGAGGCTGCCAAAGATATTGTAAACATTGCCTATTCAAAAGGTGGTGTCGAAATTACTAAGTCTGCGACAGAATTAGCGGCAAAAGCGGCATTAATTGTTGATAAAAGTATCATATTAGCAAATAAAGATAATACAATTAGTGAAGCTGTTTATCATTCTATTAACAACTCATTACAAAATATTCAAAAAACAGCTATCAATATTGCTACACATTCACATAATGAAGATAAAGCTGAAATTGCTAAAGCCTCTTTTGAGCTGTTATCTCAAGTTAGTGATGTTATCAGTAATGCCTTAAAAAACTCAGGTGATATAGGTATCGAATCACAACTCTTAGCCGATATTAATCAGTTTTCTCATTCTATTTTGAACACAGCTAAAACAGTTACTGATATAGCTACTATGGATATGAATGATAAAACCTCAATCGCTAAAAATAGCATTTCATTAATAGCCAATGTGAATGATGTTATTTCCGATATTCTAGTAATGACGGATAAAGATACCGAATTATTAAATGCGATTCATAATGTTACTGCTAAAAATCTACAGAATATAGAAGAAAGTGCTGTCAATCTTGCAAATGCTGATGTGCTGTCTCAAGAAGGAAAAGTGAGTATTGCCATTAACTCTTTAACATTAATATCGCAAACCAACAAAATTGTCGCTCAAGTGCTAAATGAAGCTAATTTAAGCACCTCAAAAACCCAGTTTGTTGGTGAATTAACAGATGTATTATTAAATACAGCAAAAAGTATTACATTGTTAGCCACTGGCAATAATTCAACACCGTTAGGAAAGGAACAACTTGCCGTTGCATCAACAAATCTTATTGGCAATGTGAATGATCTTATTCAATCTATTACAACCTTTAACGGTAAAGAGGATATTGGTAACGCCTTACATAGTGCAGTTGATGGGCAATTATCTCAAATCAAACAACTTGCTATTGCATTATCAAATAGTGATATTGATTCTTCTCAAGGTAAAACTGCGATAGCCATTACTTCTTTCGGGCTGATTGCACAAGCAAATAATATTATCAATAAATTCTTGGATAATATGAGTTTAAGTACTAATGTGAGTAAATCGGTTCATAGTTTGACTAATTCAGTGCTAGATGCAGCAAAAATTCTCACAAACGTAGTACAAGTAGATGCTAATAACAATCAAGGAAAGGTCGTGATTGCCAATAGTTCATTAGAACTTTCTAAAACAGCAAGTGATATTGTGTCTACTGTGTTAAAAAGCACATCTATTTCAACACAACATATTGATATAATTCATAATGCAGTAAATAAAACATTAACAGAAATGAAAGATAGTGCGGTAGCAATAGCACTTGCTTCATCTGAAAATAATAGCGCTGAAATTGCAACGCATTCATTAAGTCTGTTATCCGATGCAAGTAATATGTTGAAAGATATTATGCAAGGAATGAGCCCTAATAATGTCATTGCTCCGAAAACATTAGAATTATTTAACTCACTATTTGCGACAGCTCAAAATATCGTTCAATTAGCTGACGCAAAATCTTCAGAAAACATTGCTAAAGCTAGTGTTGATTTGGTGCAAAGCGCAACGATTATCCTCAATAACGTATTAACGTTGGCTAACGTTGATTCTTCTTTAAGTAAAGCTTTTCATCAATCATTTGATGCTTCAGTTTCTCAAATTAAAGAGGTAGCAGCTCAATTAGCTACCGCGTCTTCGGCTTCTGATAAAGCTGAGATTGCAAAACTCTCTTTTGATTTTATTAGTCAAGTAAGCGATTTAGCAACCAACACCTTAACAACAGCTAATACAGGATTAGATACAACACTACTGAATAACGTTAATAGTCTTTCTCATTCTGTCTTAGATGCAGCAAAATCAGTAACTAATATTATTGTTAGTGATAACCCAGCGAATACCGCCAGTTTATCCGTTTCATTAGTTAATAATGCTAATGAAATTGTTTCAAATATCTTAACCTTATCTGGAAAACAAAACGCACTCTCTACGGCAGTACACGATGTAACAGCTAAGCATTTAGCGCCGATTGAGAAAATAGCGATTAACCTTGCAAATGCCGATAACTCAAGCAGTGATGGAAAAGTTGCTATTGCGTTAAACTCATTAACATTAATTGCACAAAGTAATCATTTAATTGAAGAGGTGTTGAAAGAGGCTAACTTAGATAATGCTAAGACTACATTCGCTCACAATTTAACTGATTTAGTATTAGATACTGCGAAAACGATAACTGCATTAGCATCTGCTGACACCAATAAAGTAGATGGCAAACAGCAAATTGCCTCTGCTTCTACACATTTAATCGGACAAATTAATGAGATTGTAAAATCGATCACTACAATAACCAATTCAGAAACAAAAGTTGGTAATGCAGCATATCAATCTTTAAAAAATCATTTAGATCAAGTAGAAAGTATCGCGATGAAACTCGCTGCCGCAAATGCTTCAACAGCGGAGGGCAAAACAGAGATTGCTATTGAGTCTTTCAATTTAATCTCAAAAACCAATGGCATAATGACCGATTTCTTAAATCAAATTGGAATAAAAGAAGAGTTAACCAAACCAATCCAAGGTTTATCTAATTCTATTTTAGATACTGCCAAAACCTTAACTTATGTTGTACAAATTGACCCAACAACAGACAAAGGTAAACTTTCTATCGCAGATAGCTCATTTGAATTGGCAAAATCTGCTAACCAAATTGTTTCCTATATTATGGATTTATCCGGCTGCTCAAGTGAACTAAGCCATAATATTGCGAATACGGCTCATCAAATCTTGTCTATATCCCAAGACAGACTATTAAGCATTGGAAATAATATTTCTGCATTGGCAAATGCCGATAAACTCACAAAAGAAGGCGTGAAAATTATTGTAGACAGTTCATTTGCCATCACCAGCGATGTAAATGGCTTTATCACTGATGTGGTGAAAACAGTAGGCAAAGACGGCAATCCTAAAGTGGGTTCAGCCCTGTCGTTATCCAATTCGATTATTGATATGGGGCATTCTATTGCAAACTTAATCCAATCGGATGTTAATACAAGTAGCGGAAAAGCGGCTATTGCTGAAGGCTCAATTAAATTAATTGGCAATATTAATGGCTTAGTCAGTGATGTGTTAAGCCTTTCTAATGCCTCTACCGCCGTTTCTGAAGCAATAAGCTCTTCAGCTGGAGGAATTTTAACCAATTTAGCCTCTTTAATTGGCTCATCAATTAAACTTCATAATTGGTCTAGTATGAGTCAAGCGGATCAAATTGCGGTAGGGTTTGATATTGGATTAAAAGCGGTAAGCACGATTGCAACTGGCGTTGGCACAACAGCACAATCCATTGCAAAAATAATTGGTACTACTACGATGTTGCCACAAATTGGTGCTGCTGTATCAGGAATCGCTCTGGCAGCAAGTCCGTTAGAGATAAAAGGCTTAGTTGACGAACATAAATATGTAAAACAAATTGATTCTCTTGCATCAGAAACAAAAACTTATGGTTATCAAGGTGATGAATTATTAGCCAGCCTTTTAAATGAAAAATTTGCACTTAATACCGCATATACCGCTACAGACATTGCTTTAAATTTAGCAACTACAGCGATCTCTGTGGCAGCAACAGCAAGTGTCATTGGTGCACCAATTGCGGCCATTGCAGGTGTAGTGAGAGGAGCTATCGGCGGTATTATGTCGGCGATCAAACAACCAGCATTGGAACATATTGCTAAACGTTATGTCGATCAAATTGAAAAGTATGGTGATATTCAAAAATACTTTGATCAAAATACTGAAGCAACATTAAATAAATTCTATGCGAGTCAGGAAGTCATTCAATCATTTAAGCAATTACACAAATTATATAATGTTGATAACATTATTACTCTGGATGGCGTTTCCAGTTCAAATAGTGCTATTGAATTAGCCGCTATTACCAAATTAGTTGAGCAAATGAATAAAGCAAATAATTATGCTCAACTAATTCGTAACGGTGAAATAGATAAAGCTCTCAGCGCTCAATATTTGAGTATGGACGCTAAAACTGGAGTATTAGAAATTACTGCTCCCGGCAACTCATTAATAAAATTTAATAGTCCTTTGTTTGCACCGGGTGTTGAAGAAGCTCGAAGAAAAGCGGTTGGCAAAAATAATTTTTATACGGATCTTATTATTAACGGTCCAAATGAACATACTATTAATGACGGCGCAGGTAATAATATTTTTATTTCTAATGATAAATATGCCTCCGTTTTATATGATGAAAATGGAAAATTATTGAAACATATTAATCTCAATATCAATGCTGGCGATGGAAATGATACTTATATTGCTGATAACGGACATTCTCTATTTAATGGAGGTAATGGAACAGATAGTGTAAGTTATAATAATGAACATATTCACGGCATTGTTGTTCATGGGCGAGATGCCGGTACTTATTCTGTAACAAAACATATTGCTGATGCAGAAGTAACTGTTGAAAATATTAAAGTGAAAAATCATCAATACGGTAAACGACAAGAACGAGTTGAGTATAGAGAGTTACATATTGAAACAAAATCTTATGATGCAAGCGATATGCTTTACAACGTCGAAGTTATCAGTGCCAGTGACTATGATGATGTTATGTATGGTAGTAAAGGTAATGATTACTTCCTCGCACAAAATGGTAATGATCTTGTTTATGGTAAAGAGGGTGATGACATTATTTTCGGTGGTGCTGGTGATGATAAACTTTATGGAGAAACCGGTAACGACACCTTAAATGGCGGTTTAGGAAAAGATTTAATTTATGGTGGCGAAGGAAATGATACCATTATTCAAGATGATGCTCTTAGTTCCGACACTATCTTCGGCGATGAAGGAGTTGATACATTAGATCTTCGTCATTTAGTGATTAATGATGAAGGACTCGGTGTTGTTGCTGATCTCCAGTCCGAGAAGCTTTATAAAGGAACCATCTTTGATCATATCTATGATATAGAGAATATTATAGGTACATCAGGAAATGATAACCTTATTGGAAATCATAAAGATAATATCTTAATCGGTAATGATGGCGATGATATTTTAGAAGGCTATAGCGGTAATGATGTACTTGCCGGAGGAAGTGGCATAAATAAACTTTATGGCGGACAGGGAGCAGATATTTATCTCTTATCCACCAACGCCACAAATTATATCTTCGATCTGACAAAAAATAATTTAGCAAAATTAGAGAATTCAGAAGATCTTAACCTTCAATTCACTAAAGATAGCGATGACAATGTTACCTTATCTTTCAACAAAGATGGCAATACTATCGGTAAAACCATTATAGAAAAAGCGAGCCAATTTGGCACATTCTCAATAGGTGATGGATATTACTTAGATCTTAATGATGGCAAATTTAAGTATATTTTATCCGGAGAAAGCTCCAATGCCGATTTAGCTCAAAATACATTACATTTTAATAAAGGTGAAGAACTTCAAGTTCATGCTGCTGCCAAGGATAACCAAATTATATTAGATCACGAACATCAGCATTACATTAATATTTATAGTAATACGCAGACTAATATTAAAGGCTTTGAAGTTGGTAAAGATAAGCTACAATTATCACTGCTCAGCAACAATTTAAGCTCAGACACCACATTAAGATTCAGTGGTTATGATGTTGAAGGAGGAGATGTTAATATTACTTCCGGCAATACCTATATTACGTTGTCCGGTGTGGGGCATACAGATTATGCGAGCAAAACATTTAATGAACTGGTCACTATGTATCTTGTTTAATTATTATGGATAACTTCTCAACTTTAGGAAAAGTAATGTGGCTGTGGAGCCATTCGGCTCTACATCGTCGCTGGCCAATTGAATCAGCGATACATTACATTATTCCTGCAATAGAAAAAGCGCAATGTAGACTACTGGTCAATGAGGAAGGAATGCCTATCGGCTATGCCAGTTGGGCGTGGTTAAGTGCGGAAGCTGAAAAACGCTATATCTTAGATCCTAACTCATTACGCTACCAAGATTGGCAAAGTGGAGAGCGACTATGGTTTATTGACTTCATTGCGCCATTCAGTTTTCGTGATACGATTAAATTACGCCGATTAATGGGAAAAATTCACGGAAACAGCTATCTTGCTCGCTCAATACGTTTGCGAAAAAACAATAAAGCAGAGGTATTTGAACATATGGGTGGAAGTGTTGATGTGAATGAAAGCAGGAGAATGAAAGAAGCTTTTTATCAAGAAATCAAGGCTTCTTTTATGAAGGGAAATTCATAACTACTTGATAGCAAAAGACTAATTTGCCATTTAGCAAATTAGTCTTTTTTCATATTAACAAAAAATAATGTTATTTTTGAAAATAAATTTTCTTCAGTGCCAACTCTAATCCTCTAAATTCTGCTAAACCACGTAACCGCCCAATCGCAGAATAACCTGGATTGGTTTTCTTTTTCAGATCATCCAACATTTGATGACCGTGATCTGGTCGCATAGGAATTAAACGTTTTTCCCCATTATTCAAACGGCGATATTCCTCATCTAATAAAGCTTTCACTACATTAAACATATCCACATCCCCTTCTAAATGAGCAGCTTCGTGGAAGCTCAAAGGATTATCTTCACGACAAGTTGAACGCAAATGAGCAAAATAAATACGATCAGCAAACTGTTTCGTCATTTTAACAAGATCATTATCAGAACGCACACCATAAGAACCGGTACACATTGTAAAACCGTTCGCTTGAAGAGGTTCAGTTTCCACAAACCATTGCATATCTTCTATTGTTGATACAATGCGAGGCAAACCTAAAATCGGACGTGGAGGATCGTCCGGATGAATCGCCATTTTAATGCCAACTTCCTGTGCAACCGGCACAACTTCGTGCAAGAAATAAGCCAAATGAGTGCGAAATTTTTCTGGAGAAATATCCTTATAGCGATCTAACTGAGCTTGAAATTCATCGAGCGTATAGCCTTCTTCCGCCCCTGGTAAACCAGCAATAATATTACGAGTAAGTTGCTCAATCTCCTCTTTTGACATCTTGTCATAATAGGCTTTTGCCGCTTGACGTTCCTGTTCAGTATAAACTGCTTCTGCTCCCGGTCTTTTTAAGATATATAATTCAAACGCAGCAAATGCAATTTGATCAAAACGAAGTGCTTTAGAACCATCTGGCAATTGGTATGCCAAATCTGTACGAGTCCAATCCAAAATAGGCATAAAATTGTAACAAACCGTATCAATACCGCATTGTGCTAAATTACGCAAAGTCTGCTTATAATTTTCAATCCACTGTTTATAATTGCCTGTCTGGGTCTTAATTTCCTCGTGTACAGGTACACTTTCCACCACAGACCAAGTCAATCCCGCCTGTTCAATTAACTGTTTACGCTGATTGATTTCATTAATATCCCAAATTTGACCGTTTGGAATATGATGTAATGCTGTCACAACACCAGTCGCTCCAGCTTGTCTGATATCCGCTAATGATACAGGATCGTTAGGACCGTACCAACGCCAAGTTTGTTCCATAATTTACTCCTTAATAGTACTTTTGGTCGTTATATTTATTTTGTTTCAATTCCCACCACTACAGGGCTTAGATTAAATAGATACCCATCAAAATTTGGATCATCTACGTCAGAAAGTTCAAACAATTTCTGTTTTACATTTTCTAAATGCTGCCACATTGCTTTACGAGCTAATACTGGATCTTTTTTTTGCATAGCAAATACAATATTCTCGTGATCTTTTATCCATAAATAACGATAATTTTGATTTGGTATATGGGCGTGTAATCCTTGCCACATTTTGCTATTTGTTCGCAAATCCCATAACACTTTCTGCATATGAATAATCACTTCGTTTTGAGTAATCTCCGCAATAGTGCGATGAAAATCTTCATCAGCTACATAATCTTCATCACCGTGTTCTAAAGTTTGCCGCTCACGTAATAGGATTTCTTTTAATTTAGTAATATCTGCTCTTGTTGCTTGAATAGCTGCAAACTCTGCAATACTACTTTCTAAAAGTTGACGAGCTTGTAATAACTCAAATGGTCCAACATCTATTTGTTCTAATGAGTCGTCATTTTCCGCAATACGGGGCAAATCAATAAGATAAACTCCAGATCCTTTTCTTACTTCAACAAACCCCTCAATCTCCAACATAATCAGAGCTTCACGGATTACGGTACGGCTAACATTAAAAAACTCAGCTAAATCCCTTTCTGTAGGTAATTTATCACCAATATGATAAGTACCATTAAATAGTTGTTTTTTTAATTCATTTCCTATTTTTTTATAAGAACGCAAATCTTCAGTAATCATTATGATTTCCTAGTTAATGCAATTAATCTCAGAGAGAGGAACCAATACTTCTGGTGCCAACCGTTTACCATTAACGAATAAAACTCGGCTTTCATTTTTTGGTAATTTGAAATGTAGCACGTCATATTTAGGACTGAAAGCACCTGAACGGTTTAATTTGAGATTAATACTGTTTTCATCACAAATCAGATGGCAATTTATTAATAAATAGTTGTCTTCTAAATATCCGAAACTTTCACCATCATCATCAAAAATTTGTAATTCCACTTCGCCTTTATCGACAAAAGGAACAATAAACAACTCACGATAATCGTCTTGTTTTGTATTACTTCCACTATAAGGGTTCAATGGCAATATCGTACCTGCTTTAATAAATAAAGGTATATGTTCTAAAGGCGCCGATACAGTAATAGTCTGTTTACCGCTATACCATTGATGCGTCCAAAAGTCATACCAACCTACATTATTATCAGGTAAATAAACGCTTCTTTCTCTCTGATTTGGTTCAACTATAGAAGCCACCAATAAATCCCTGCCTAATAGATAATCATCTGTTTCATCAAATGTTTTATGATCATATTCGTGATCTAAAAAAGTCGGTCTTAGTATTGGTTCATTATCTTTATGAGCCATCCATAGCAAGTTATACAAGTACGGCATTAAATGATAACGCAAACGTATAGTTGCTCTAATGATTTCCGTTACTTGCGGATACATCCAAGGTTCATTTACTGTATGATCATCATTCCAAGAATGAATAGTAAAACGAGGATGCATCACACCATTTTGAACCCATCGCACAAATAATTCTGGATCAGGTTTATCACCAGCAAAACCACCAACATCGTGTCCAACATTGTAGAGTGCTGAAAGGCTCATTCCTAAGCCCATTCTGATATTATATTTCAACGTATTCCAACTGGTTCGATTATCGCCACTCCAAGTTTGAACATAACGGTTCATCCCCGGAGAACCGGAACGAGAAATTAAATAAGGTCTTATATTTGGTTTATATTCTAACTGTGCATCATAAGAGGCTTTCATCATTAATAATGGCATTAATGGGCGTAATAATTTTATTGGCTTTTCATTACCAAAATAATAACAACGTGCCTGTTCATCCCACACTTCAAATTCGTTATTATCATTCCACGTAGAATCAATACCATATTCTAATAATTGTGTTTTTACATTCTGCTTCCACCAATTTATTGTCGCTGGATTGGTAAAATCTAAATGAGAACCTTCATCATCCCAAAACATAGATCTTTCCGGACCTTCAGATTGAGAATCTTTAATAAATAACCCTTCTTCACACGCTTGTTGATATTTAGGATGATCTTGCAATAAACAAGGCTTAATATTAGCCGCTAAATTCATTCCCCCTTGATGGAAATAATTGGTCATTTCCTTTGGTTGAGGGATTTTTTCCCTATTCCAATTAAAAACATAACGTTTATCTTTAATAGAAGTATAGCCGGAAGATAATTGAAATGAATCACAAGGAATATTATATTGTTTACATAAATCAACAAATTTTTTTAACTGTTCTTGTGCATCCGTAGCATCTGTATAATGCATTGTCGAACCGCTATAACCTAAACTCCATTTAGGTCCAAATATAGTTCCACCAGTAAGGCGACAATATTTTTTAGTAACATCAATAATTTTAGGTCCTAAAATAAAATAATAATCCAAGTCTCCATCTTCTGCCCGATAAGAACGATAATAAGCGTGATAATTATCCAACTCATTACCTAAATCGAACCAACAATTTGATAAATTATCATAGTAAATTCCATAACTTCCCTGCTCATTATGTGTAATATAAAATGGAATATGTTTATAAAGAGGATCCGTTTTCTCTGCATTATAACCCATTGCATCAAGATTTCTCATTTCAAATCTACGACCATAACGATTCAAATTTCCTGTTTTTTCTCCTAATCCATAATAATATTCTGAAGTATTTCTTTGCATAAAATGAGAAGTTTTATTCTGTGATATTCCCATTAAATATGCACCTGTCTTCCTATCTCTAGCAATTGTTTCCCAATTTCCTAATTCTGTTTTATATTGCCATTCCAACCATAATGGATGGTGAATAATCACTTTCAACTTTTCAGTTGAAATTTCTAACGTTTCATCTCCTTTAGTCAACTGATATTGAGGCAAACTAAATCCATCTACGGACCACTTATCTCGTCCCGTCCATTCAATATCAGGTTGATTCGGTGAAATAGCCCAAGTATTAGGCAATCTAAATTGATGATCTTTTGCAAAAGCAATTCTAAATATATCTTCTTCTAATACAAAAATATGCAGAAAAAAACCATATTCACATTCAATATCTATTCTATTATTTTGCTGATATTGTAAATTCCAATTCTTTAATGTTTTCATTTTATTTCTCTCCCAATTTTAATTAATATCCTAATAAAACTCTCGGTAAAAATAGGCTAATATTAGGGATATATGTAATTAATAACAAACTAAGAACTAATGCAAAATAAAAAGGTAGCAATGGTTTAATAACCTGATTTATTTTTACGCCACCTACTGAGCAACCAATAAATAATGCACTACCTACTGGCGGTGTACAAATACCAATAGAAAGATTGAATGCCATTAATATACCGAAATGAACAGGATCCATTCCTAATTCAGTAACAATAGGTAAGAAAATTGGTGTGAAAATAAGTAATGCCGGAGTCATATCCATAAATACACCAACAACCAACAAAATAATATTGATGATAAGCAAAATGATGATTGGATTATCTGAAACGGCTAATAAAGCATCGCTGATTGTATAAGGTATATCAGCATTTGCCATTGCCCAAGACATCCCCATAGAAGTTCCAATCAATAACAAAACAATCGCTGTGGTCACTACAGAATCTAAAATAATTTGAGGAAGTTCTTTTAATTTCACTTCTCTATAAATAACCATTGCTAAAATTAAGGTATATACAACAGCAAACGCAGATGCTTCTGTAGCAGTAAAAATACCACCAATAATACCGCCCATAATTACAATAATTAATCCAAGACTTGGTAAAGCATCCAATGTTTTTTTCAAAGCCTCTTGGCAAGTTGGTTTTGGCGAAACCGGATAATGACGTTTTTTCGCAATAAATCCGATAATCAACATAATCGATAATCCCATCAAAATCCCTGGAATATATCCAGCCAAGAATAATGCTCCGATGGAGGTACCACCTGAAATTAATGAATAAACAATGAAGGTATTACTTGGCGGAATTAATAATCCTGTAGGGCAAGAGGCGATATTTACTGCCGTTGAAAAAGCAGGATCATAGCCTTCTTTTTTCTGTAATGGCGACATTATACCGCCCATTGCCGCCCCAGAAGCCACCGCAGAGCCTGAAATAGAACCAAACATCATATTGGCAAGCACATTAACGTGTGCCAATGAGCCAGGTAATCGCCCACCAATTACTTTAGCAAACTCAATAAGGCGTAATGCAATTCCACCTCTGTTCATAATATTTCCTGCGAGAATAAAAAAAGGAATTGCTAAAAGAGAAAAACTATCCAAGCCGGATGCCATTTTTTGCGAAATAACAGCAATAGCTGAGTCGAACGGCAATGACAACATTATGGTTAATAATGATGCAATACCAATTGAAAAAGAGATAGGAACTCCTATAAAAAGGAGTATGAAAAAGCTAGAACTTAATACAATAACTGTAGACCATTCCATAATATGCCTCCGAAACTAATGAGAAATCATTTTAACGTTATCCAATACATCACGAATTAGATAAATCAGCATAAAAATACCGCTAATTGGAATAGCCATATATACCAAGCCCATTTCAATACCCAGTACTGGTGAGATCTGACCGTGAACTATTGTATCCTGTACCAATTTAAATCCACCGTAACACATAATAATGGTAGAAAAGGCGATTCCAACAAGATTAATAAATAGATTTAACAAACACTGTTTTTTAGGATCTGCTTCCAATTTCGTGGCTAATAAATCAATCGCTAAATGTTTCTTTTTCCCTAATGCATAAGCTGCACCGATAAGACCAACCCAAATAAACAAAAAACGCGCCATTTCATCAGTGTAGGTACTAGGCGTATTAAGGATATAACGAGAAAAAACCTGCCATACCACGCAGCACACCAATACTGAACACAAAATGACACACATTGTTGAAAGGATTTTATTAATTAAATTAATGAACTTTTCCATACCAATTATCTCCCCTTTTCAAATTGGTATTCCAATTCTGTTCAAAATAAGAAAAAAATCAACAAGAAGATTTAAATTTTGTGATCTGGTTCACCAATTTAGAAAAATTGGATTGAACTCTTTTTCAATATGATTATATTTAAGCCAACAACGCATTTAACATCGTTGTAAAGGATATGATTGGTTCACCTCTTTAACCTTTCATCTTTTTATTTTGCTAACTGGCAGGAGTAACTTTTATGAAAAAAACTATTCTTTCTACCGCTTTAACAACGCTTTTATCAATGGGTGTTGCCTTTTCAGTTCAAGCTAAAACCGTATTGAAACTTAGCCATAACAACGACAAAACCCATCCTGTACATATTTCTATGCAATATATGGCTGATGAAGTAAAGACACTGACTAACGGTGAAGTCATTATTCGCATCTATCCAAATAGCCAACTCGGCACACAGAGAGAATCAATGGAGTTATTACAATCAGGCTCATTAGATATGGCAAAATCAAATGCTAGTGAAATGGAAGCCTTTGAAGCAGAATACGGTGCATTCAACTTACCATATTTATTCAAAGATAGAGAACACTATTATAAAGCCTTAGTCGATAAAGATGTTGGGCAAAAAATTCTTGAATCTTCTAAAGACAAAGGATTCATTGGTCTTACTTATTATGATGGTGGTGCAAGAAGTTTTTATGCGAATAAACCAATTAAAACACCTGCCGATCTTAAAGGTCTAAAAATTCGTGTACAACCAAGCCCAACAGCAGTTGAAATGATCAAATTAATGGGAGCCTCACCAACTCCTCTCGCCTACGGTGAACTCTATACCGCATTACAGCAAAAAGTTGTTGATGGTGCTGAAAATAATGAAACAGCATTAACTCTCGCTCGTCACGGTGAAGTTGCAAAATTCTTTAGTGAAGATCAACACACTATGATTCCAGATGTTTTATTAATCAGTACTAAATCTTGGAATAAACTTACTCCAGAACAACAAGCCGCCCTTAAAAAAGCAGCCAATGACTCTATGATGTATCACAAAGATCTCTGGACCAAAATGATTGCTGAAGAGGTTGAAAAAGCAAAAACACAATTAAATGTGCAATTTATTGAAGTAGATAAACAACCATTTATTGACGCAGTTAAAAGTATGCACGATACAGCCAAACAAAATCCTGTATTAAAAGGCTATATCGAGCGCATTGAGGAATTAGGTAAATAAATCAAATAGATAGCGACATTCTAATACCAATAGTGTGTCGCTTAAGATTTTAAGAGGTATTATATTATGATAGAGATATCCAAAAACCATAATTTCAAAGACAAAGTAATTGTCATTTCCGGAGCTGGCGGTGTGCTTTGCGCCTTTTTGGCAAAAGAATTAGCAAAAACTCAAGCAAAAATTGCATTACTTGATATCAATTTAGAAGCGGCAAATAAAGTAGCTAATGAAATCACCCAACAAGGTGGAATCGCAAAAGCTTATAAAACCAATGTACTTGATTTAGAAAGTATTCAACAAACACGTAATATTATTGCAGAAGATTTCGGCACTTGTGACATTTTAATTAATGGTGCTGGTGGTAATAATCCTAAAGCAACAACCGATAACGAATTTCATCAACTGGATTTACCGGAACATACTAAAACTTTCTTTGATTTGGACAAATCAGGCATCGAATTTGTATTTAATCTCAATTACTTAGGTACATTATTGCCAACCCAAGTTTTCGCCAAAGATATGATGGGGAAAGCAGGAGCAAATATCGTCAATATTTCCAGTATGAACGCCTTTACGCCGCTCACTAAAATCCCTGCTTACTCGGGAGCCAAAGCGGCAATCAGCAACTTCACTCAATGGCTTGCCGTCTATTTCTCAAAAGTGGGGATTCGCTGTAACGCCATCGCCCCAGGCTTTCTTGTCAGCAACCAAAATAGGGCATTATTATTTGATGAAAATGGCAATCCAACCGCCCGAGCCAATAAAATTCTCACCAACACCCCAATGGCACGTTTTGGTGAACCAGAAGAATTATTAGGGGCATTATTATTTTTGATCGACAGCCAATATTCCAGTTTCGTTAATGGTGTCATCATTCCTGTTGATGGTGGATTCTCTGCATATAGTGGGGTGTAAAATGAAAGCGTTTATGGATCAGGATTTTTTATTATCCAGTGAAACAGCAAAATTGCTTTATCATCAATACGCCGCACCACAGCCGATTTTTGATTATCACTGCCACCTTAGCCCGAAAGATATTGCGGAAAATCGTCAATTTAACGATCTCAGTGAAATTTGGTTAGAAGGGGATCATTACAAATGGCGAGCAATGCGAACGGCGGGCATTGATGAAAACCTCATTACAGGAAATGCGTCAAACTATGAAAAATACCTCGCTTGGGCGAAAACCGTTCCGCTTTGTCTTGGTAACCCGATTTATCATTGGACGCATTTGGAATTACGCCGCCCTTTTGGCATTACTCAAATCTTATTTAACCCTGACTCAGCCGAAAAAATTTGGCATCAATGCAATGAAATGTTGCAACAGCCCGAATTTTCAGCACGTGGCATAATGCAGCAGATGAATGTTCAGCTGTCTGGCACAACAGACGATCCAATTGACAGCCTTGAATATCATCAACAAATTGCCAATGATCTTAGCTTTAATATTGAAGTTGTGCCAAGTTGGCGTCCAGATAAAGCATTCAAAATCGAGCTTGATGGATTTTCCAAATATATCTCTCAACTTTCAGAAGTAAGTGATATTGAGATCTGTTCCTTTGATACATTGAAACAAGCCTTATCAAAACGCCTTGAACATTTTGATCGTAATGGCTGTAAATCTGCTGATCACGGGATGGAAATTGTTCGTTTTGCCCCAATTCCTGAAGAACGAGTTTTAGATCAAATTTTACAACAACGTTTACAAGGTAAAACATTAGACGAAGAAAAAATCGCTCAATTTAGCACCGCACTTTTAGTTTGGCTTGCCAAAGAATATGGTGAACGCCAGTGGGTGATGCAAATGCACATTGGAGCTTTACGCAATAATAATACGCGAATGTTTCGTTTATTAGGGGCAGACAGTGGTTTTGATTCCATTGGCGATCGCACTTATGCCGAACCGTTAGCAAATTTGTTGGATTTAATGGATCAAACCAACCAGCTTCCAAAAACGATCTTGTATTGTCTAAACCCCCGCGATAACGAAATGATCGCTAGTATGATTGGTAACTTCCAAACAGGAGGCATTGCAGGAAAAATCCAATTCGGCTCAGGCTGGTGGTTCAACGATCAAAAAGACGGAATGCAACGCCAACTACAACAACTGGCTCAACTTGGACTGTTAAGCCAGTTTGTCGGAATGCTCACCGATTCCCGTAGCTTCCTCTCTTTCACTCGCCACGAATATTTCCGCAGAATTTTATGTGAAATGATGGGAAATTGGGTAGAAAACGGCGAAGCTCCTAATGATCTCGATTTACTCGGACAAATGGTCAAAAACATTTGTTTTGATAATGCGAAACGCTATTTTAAATAAGGAGTGAAAATGAAAAAGTTTGCTTTATGTTTACTTAGTATGCTTTCTTTACAAGCATTTGCCACTGATGATTTAGTTTATGATAAACCTCAGCAAGAAGTACTTACTCACGGAAAAGTAAACTATTTTATTCAATCAAAAATTGGAGCAGGCGAAAAAAATAATGCACAATGTGAAGATGGGCTATTCTTTAATGAACATTATCTAGCCGTTTTTGATGGGGCGACAGATAAATCAGGGAAAAAATATGATGGCAAAAAAGGGGGACGTGTAAGCCGAGATATTATTCAAACTGTTTTCCAATCTTTACCGCCAAACACACCTAAAGAAGAGGTTCTGAAACGGATCAATGCGGAATATCAAAAATTTTATTCGCAAAATAAAGACATTGATTTTGCTAAAAATCCGCTTTTTCGCCCAACTGCAACATTAATTTGGTATAACTTTGATACCAATGAATTAGTTGCAATTGGTGATTCTAAAGCAAGAATTGATGGCATTGCTTATAATGATGAGGAGAAATTAGTCGATACCTTAAATAGTGCTTTGCGAGTGAAAGTGATTAAAGAACTAGGCTTAACTGATGAACAAGTGGCTGAAAATGATTTAGGTCGTTTTTACATTTTACCATTGCTAAAACGTCAATCTGAATTTCAAAATAACCCAAATGCCCCGAAAGCATTTCAATTTTGGGCAATTGATGGTTTTGATATTCCTAATTCCGAATTAAAAGTTTGGAAGTTTGATCATACACCAAAAATTATTGAACTTAGTTCTGATGGTTATGAAACCTACCCTAAAGAGCCTTCTATTCAGGCTTACGAAGAAGAACTACATAGCACCTTAAAATCAGATAGAATGAGAATAAAGCATCCTTCAACAAAAGGCGTTGCAAAAGGAAGTTATAGCTTTGATGATAGAGCGGTATTGATTTATCAAAATAAAAAATAATTAACAAGCTTGCACTCTACCTATAAAGTAGGGTGCAAGATCTTATTGGTATGAATGCAATATTAATACAATTTCAGAAAACAGCATGGTGTATACTTAACAGATCTCACTAAAATGATTAAATCAACTCAAAAACTAATTTACGACAGCTTTTTTCAGGTTAACACTAATTTAAAATTTTCTTTCGATAAAATAGGACGTATGGAGCTAATTAAATTATCATCCGTCACAATATCAGTAAATTCAGATAGTTTTGCTACACCAAATAAAGAATACTTGCCATATTTACTACTATCAGCAACTAATACTCGACGTTTAGCGTGCTGTAACAAAGCACTTTTTAACTCGGCTTTTTCTTCTGTTGGAGCAGTTACTCCTCTCTCTAAACTCCACGAATTACAGCTAATAAAAGCTAAATCCGGATAAATATTATTCAATAAAGAAAGGCTGTGATTACCAATGCATGATTGGCTAGAACTGTCGATATAGCCTCCTGTAATCATTAATTCAATTTGTTTATATTCGGACAAGAAAAGCGCAATATGAAGATCTGTAGTAATTACTCTTAATGGTAAATGAGCAATTTTTTTTGCAATGCTCAGCGTTGTTGTTCCTGCATCTAAAACGATAGAATCTCCTGCACTGATAAAAGAAGAAACATATTCTGCAATCCGATCCTTTTCCACCATAAACTTCAGTTGCTTTTCATTAGTGGTAGGTTGAAATGGAATAAACTGATTTAGACTCACACCGCCGTGAGTTCGGATAATCGTTCCTTGCTGATTAAGTTTAATCAAATCGCGACGAATTGTTGCTGGCGATGCATTTGTTGCTTTCACTAGCTGATCAACAGTTGCCAAATTATGATTTTTTAAAAATAACAGGATTTGATCTAAACGGTCTGCAGACATATTCGCCCCTAAGTATGAGAAAACACGCATTAAAGACAATGCGTGTTGAAACGTTTAAGAATATATTAATTATTCACTAAATTTTTGTTTTTCTCAAATAGTCGGCAATACATTAATGTTAATTCAATTTCATAATATCACTTAATAAGTGATTATTTCCGAAACCTCCTGATTTTGTCATTACAGTTAAATTTTTATATTGTCCATTTTGAATCTGACAGACCGGTACTCCCGGAACGATCGAATAAAGCAATTTCATCTCTGTGACATTCATTTGCTCCAAGAGTGTCGCAGCCCCATCACCACCAAATAAAATTAAATGATCAAAATGTTTATGATTTAAACAATATAAACTTAATTCAGCCAAATCCTTTGCAAGTGTTCTAGCAATCATATTTATATCGTTTTCTGCACTAACAACTTTTGTTGGATTAGCTCTAATGATGACGTCAGCTTCACTAGAGGTAATTAATGCATTTAATTGTTCTCTTAATGCTTTTGCCGAGATTTTATGATTGAGTAATTGTGACGGAGATGGGTTAAAAACTATTGAATCACCGCCATTGTGTGCAATATATTCATCAACTTGATTTTGGCTAGTTTCGTGGATAGATGTTACCAAGATTAGGCTTCTTCCATGAGTTAAAGCTCTCTTATTATTTGAAGAGGGTAATGTCTGAAGTTTTAATTTATTAGCCAAACCTGCTGACCCTACAGGAATCACTGACTTACCTAAGTGATCAATAACATGAGCAATTATTTCTAAATCATTTTCTGTTTTTGCATCAACAACTATTTGCTCTAAAGTGGAAGATTGCACTTTTTGCAATAATTCTTGTTCTGTACTGAATGAAACTTGCTCTGCATTCGGTAAAAGATCCGTCATAATTGAAGAGGTTACTGGGCAAATAATATCCTTTCCAGATGGAGTATCTGCAACAGGAATCCCATTAACTGTAGCACCCCATATCTAATCCCGCTTCGCAGATAAGGCTAATTTTGCTCGCATTTATTCTCCTTCATTTAACATACGATATAACTCACACCCTTTTGGGTGTTCATTCTTACAGGCTTTGCCTGCCCACATTTTGGCAAGATTGAGATCTTGTTTAACACCTTGTCCTAAGCTATACATTATCCCCAATTTAAATTGAGCCTTTGCATTTCCCTGCTCTGCCGCTTTTTGATACCATTTCACCGCTTGGAAATAATCCTGTTTTACTCCTTGTCCATTTTCATACATCAAAGCCAATTTAAATTGAGCCTTTGCATTTCCCTGCTCTGCCGCTTTTTGATACCATTTCACCGCTTGGAAATAATCCTGTTTTACTCCTTGTCCATTTTCATACATCAAAGCCAAATTAAATTGAGCCTTTGCCAATCCCTGCTCTGCGGCTTTTTGATACCATTTAAACGCTTGGAAATAATCTTGTTTTACTCCCTTCCCATCGTCATACATCAAAGCCAAATTAAATTGAGCATCTACATCTCCCTGATCTGCCGCTTTTTGATACCATTTCACCGCTTGGAAATAATCCGGTTTTACCCCTTTTCCCTTATGATACATCAAAGCCAAATTAAATTGAGCACTTGCATCTCCCTGCTCGGCTAAAGGCTTCCATAATTGCAATGCGGTAATAAAATCACTGCGTTCATACGCATCAACGCCTTGTTGGAACTGTGTTATTGGATCTGAAACCGCATATGCCATTGGCGAGGCACTTAATACAGAAAATGAAAAAAGAGCGGTGGTTAATAATGTTTTTGTGAATTTCATTGTGTTTTCCTTATATAAAGTGATTTAAACCAATGATTGAAACGATAATGCAAAGAGAAAGGTTTTCACAAAGAAAAAAGCAGTGAGAATATTCCCTTCTCTCTGTTGTACATATTTCAATCGAAGTAACAAGATTTTTTCCTTTCGGCAAAGGGTTTTGTTCTCTCTGTAAAGAGAGAACAACAGGGAGTATACTCCCTTGAAATTGTTGAATATTTAATCTAATTTTAAGAGGGGAGATGATGAAAAATGGTTTAAAAAACCACCGCACTTTTAAGAGAACATGCCTGTTTTATAAGCTGATAAGAAAACGAAAAAAACCGAGCGAGGGTTTGCCCCGTTCGGTTAAATTTGCTGAAAAAATGAGGGGTTATCTTTAACGAGAAAGAAACAACGCTGCCGCCCCACGCACGCCGCCGGAATCGCCGTATTTGGCTTTTTTAATTGCTGGCACTTTGGCACTTCGCATTAAGTGGTTGGGGAGGGCTTTGGATAAGGCTTGGTAGAGATAATCAAAGTTCGACAAGCCACCGCCTAGCACAATGAGATGGGGATCAAGGGCGGTGATGATGTTGCCGATAGAAATGGCAGCGAGTTCCACAAACATTGCCACAAATTCCACCGCACTTTGATCTTCGGCATAAAAACGCTGAATAATTTCTTTGGCAGATAGGCTTTCCCCTTTGAGATCGCGGTAAAGCATTTCAAAGCCTCGCCCTGAAAGATAGGTGTCTAAACAGGCGGAATTGCCACAGCCACATTGGTAAATTGGTGCATTATCCCAGCCGAGCAATTTTAATGCGTGGTAGTTGAGCTGCATATGTAGACATAATTCGCTCCTAATTAAACTTAATTTCCAAATTTTATCTGTGCCATTTGAGCGGCAAGATAAAGTGATTCAGTCATACTCTTACTGTCCGCGATCCCTTTACCTGCAATCGGGAATGCCGTACCGTGATCGACAGAAGTACGAATAAACGGTAGACCGACAGTAACGTTTACACCGGTATCAAATCCCAACAATTTAATTGGAATATGACCTTGGTCGTGATACATCACCACCACAATATCGAATTCATCTAAATTGGCAGCACGATGAAACACAGTGTCCGGTGGGATCGGGCCACTGACATTAATTCCTGACTGTTTTGCCGCCTCAACAGCCGGTACGATTTCTTTACTATCTTCATCACCGAACATTCCGTTTTCGCCTGAATGCGGATTTAATCCCGCTACTGCAACTCTTGGTTGTTTAAAACCAAGCATTTTTGCGTTTTCATCTGCTAATTTAATGACTGTCAATACCCGTTCTTTTTTCACTAAATCACAGGCTTTACGAAGCTGAACGTGCGTTGTCACGTGAATAACACGAAGTTTTTCACTCACTAACATCATTGAATAATCTTTTGTGCCGCTTAATTGCGCCAAAATTTCAGTATGACCCGGAAACATTTTCCCACCAGCGTGTAATGCTTCCTTATTCAAAGGTGCTGTTACCACCGCTTGAATTTTATTTTCCATAGCATATTGAACCGCCTTTTCCACATATTCATATGCTGCCTTACCCGCTCGAGGATCTACTTGAGAATAAATCAAATCAGCAGGCACATTATCCAAATCGATCAAATCGATAGTTCCATATTTCGTATTTAAATTATCTAAATTTTCTACAACATTTATCTTTAACGGTGATTGCAATAAATCCAATGCTCGTTGCATCATTTTCTTATCGCCAATGACAACGGATTGAGCAATTTCATAAAGATGTTTATCCGACAGAGATTTAACAATAATTTCAGCCCCAATCCCTGCAGCATCCCCCATTGTTATGCCTAAAACTGGTTTCATTTAATACTCCTTATTGATTAAATTTAATCATATAAATATAAGAAAATCACATAAACTTCCTCATACTCCTAAATTTCGTTGGAATTATATGCAAAATAAGCTGTAAAAACTGTGAACAAGATCACAAAATGATTAAATTAAATCAAAAAGAGTTTATTTAATCATTTTGTAGGTTAGATGTGATGATGCGATAAATGATCTATTAAAAATAGGTTGAACTAATAAATCTTTATGATTATTGGAAAAATCTATTTCATTCACTAGAATAGTTCGATTGATATTCTCCTTATACCATTTGAAACTATGAAAAAAACAACTCTAAACTTACTACTTTCTGTATTTTTAATCGTCAATTTGAGCTTATTTGCTAAGGCACAATCAATCAATGTTCAACAAAATGATGAAGAAGAAATTTCATCACTTCCTGTCATTGATGCAGAATTAACAATTGCACCGAATGTGCCTGCACCAATTAAACGTGATTATCCGGCTCGTGTCATAGTGAAATTGGAAGCATTAGAAAAAATAATGGAAATTATGCCAAAAGTACAATTTAAGTATTGGACTTATAACGGCTCTACACCAGCACCGTTTATTCGTGTGCGTGAGGGCGATACGGTGGAAGTGCATTTATCCAATCCGATTAACTCAAAACTACCGCACAGCATTGATTTCCACTCTTCAGCAGCACCTGACGGAACGGCAATGGCGAGTAATACATTGCCGGGGCACACCAGTATCTATCGCTTCAAAGCACTCTCTCCCGGACTTTATCTTTACCATTGTGCCGCAATGCCCGGCGCACCGACACATATTGGTAAAGGAATGTTCGGGCTAATGCTGGTGGAGCCGAAAGCGGGATTGCCGCCGGTTGATAAAGAGTTTTACATTGTACAAAACGAATTTTATACCAGTGGTGAATTTGGTGAGCCGGGATTACAGGTTTTCAGTTCACAAAAAGCCAGTTATGAATTACCGGATTATGTCGTTTTTAATGGTCATTTTGCCTCAATGATGGGAGATAAGGCCTTGCAAGCCAAAGTGGGTGAAAAATTGCGTTTTTACGTTGGTAATGCCGGCCCAAACAAAGTATCTTCTTTTCATTTGATTGGGAAAACGTTTGATACAGTCTATGTCGAGGCCGGTTCGTTAAAAAATCATAATGTGCAGACCACGTTAATTCCAGCCGGTGGGGCGATGATAGCGGAAACGACTATTCCGGTGCCGGGACAATACACTTTCGTAGATCATTCCATTTTTCGTACTGAGAAAGGTGCGAAGGGAACATTAATGGTAACAGGTGATGAAAATCCAGCGATCTTTAGCGGCAAACTAAAGGATGAGCCGTATAACAAACGCAATCCGGATGCAGATGTTTCTACCGGCTTTCAGCACTAATCAAATTCAAGCATAAAAAACGGCAACGTTTATCGTTGCCGTTTTTCTGCTCTATTCATTTTCTTTCTAAAACTTAGTCGGCATTGTAATCATCAACCGCATCGTTTGATAATTCACCTGTTAAGGTATAAACACGTTTGGTGCGAGAAATACGCGCACGATATTTTGCCCAAGTTTTTTCAAAAAAGGTTTCTGCCGGACGTTCACCACGGCAAAACGCGACAAATTGTTTTTCTTCTTCAGTAACCGGTTCACGACTACCATTTTCTAACTCAAGAAAAGCTAAACCGTGATTTTCCAACGCTTGAGATTCACGAATGGTGTAATCTCCGTGACGCGCAAAACCGCGCGGATAATTTTTATCATCAAAGAAACGACGAGTAACGCTAAAACTTTCAGACATAGTTAAAATTCCTTCATTTTAATCAAAAAGCGAAAAATCGCATTTAAGCAACTTTTCGCCGTAAGTCAATTATTTTTTCAAAAGATATTGGGTTAAATCGACATAACGTTGAATAAACTCTTCAATCGTCTGCACTTTTGAGAAACCGCTGTCATTGCCGGTTTCGATATGGTAATTCCCATTGATATAGAAATCCGGCACGCCACGAACTTTAAATTTTTCTGCTGCCATTTCTTGTGCGGATACTAATGCATTAACAGCAAAACTATTGATTGCGCCATCGAACTCTTTCGCATCAATACCGTTATCAATAAAGATTTGACGAATATCGTCCATTGAAGATAGGCTGTTTTTCTGAGCTGCTTCAAATAAAGGCGCACGCACTTTATCTTCAGTACCAATCGCCATTGCTAACGCCCAAGCTCGAGTTAGATTTTCTGATTGAGCACCTAAGAAATTAACGTGATATTGTTTAAATTCAACATTTTTCGGCAAAGATTGTTTAATTTTTTCCGGAATATGGAATTTCATTTCATAGTCATAACAATGTGGACAATAAAAGGAGAAAAACTCAATCACACCACCATCAGGATGCGGTTTAAAGCCAAGCGAAGTGTAATCCTTTCCTTCAGTAAAATTTTCCGCCGCCACTGCCGGTGACACATTGACCGCAAAAAACAAGGTTACGATTGCCAATAACAATTTTTTCATCGTTGTTAAACTCCTATTTAATAATTCCTCGCGCTTTTAGTAGCGCAGTTTTAAAATCTTCTTCATAATCTTTTTTTATTCCCGGAATCGGTTCATTTTTATCTTTATCCACCATTTTCAGATGATAAATAATCACCTCATCACTTAACTCACTTAATTCGCCATCAAAACCGGCTTCTTTAGCAATTTTTTGCAAAATTTGCATTAAATTCAAATCCGGATCTTTTGACCAATAAGGTTGCAATAGTTCTAAAACTTCATTTAAACGATGACATTTCATCGGATTTTCCTCACAGTTTTTAGTTGGTGTGCGATAATACCACTTAATTTTTTAATTGCCAAAAAGAGATTACAATGCAGGAACAGATTAGTGCAGTTATTTTGTGTGGTGGGCAAGCTCGGCGAATGAACGGTGTTGATAAAGGCTTACAGCGATTACAAGGAAAACCATTATATCAATGGGTTTATCAAGCAATTGCAACGCAAGTCGATGAAGTAATCATCAGTGCAAATCGTTCATTATCACAATATGCCGAAAGCGGCTTGCCGGTGATTTCAGATCACATTGAGGGCTTTCTTGGTCCGTTAAGCGGAATGTTTAGCGGATTACAGACGGCAAAACACGATTGGGTGCTATTTGTGCCTTGTGATACGCCTTTTTTACCTGTAAATTTAGTAACTCGTTTGTTGGATAAACGCCGCACCAACACAGAGGTTGTTTATGTTACTGATGGTGAGCGTGAGCATCCGACCTGTTGCCTGTTAAAACGAACTTTAAGTGCCGATTTGAACAATTATTTACAACAGGGAAATCGGCGTGTATTACAGTTTTTTCAACAACATCATTATGAAACTGCTGATTTTTCAGCACAAAAATCCTGTTTTGCAAACATAAACTCACTCGAACAATTAGCTTTTTATCACCAAAGAGGGAATTTGAAATGAATCAATCTGTATTAACCGTCATCGGTAAAGACCGAATCGGTATCGTCTATGATGTCGCAAAATTACTTGCCGAACAACAGATCAACATTGTGAATATCAGCCAACAATTAATGGATGGTTATTTCACAATGATTTTATTGGTGGATACCACTGAATGTAAAAAAGATTATCAAACCTTAGCCGCTTATTGCAGTGAAGAGGGGCAAAAATTAGGATTAGATTTACGCCTACAAAACACTGAAATTTTTAACGCAATGTACCGCATTTAAAGGTGGCTATATGAGCAACAGTATTCAATCTTATGAAATTCTAGAAACATTGCGAATGGTATCGGATCAAAATTTTGATGTCCGCACTATTACTATCGGTATCGATTTACACGATTGTATCAGTGATAACATTGATGTGTTAAATCAAAATATTTATAACAAAATTGTGCGTATTGGCGGTGATCTGGTGCAAACTGCTCGAGAACTCTCAGCTAAATACGGCATTCCTATCGTAAACCAACGCATTTCCGTCACACCTATTGCACAGATTGCTGCAGCTACTAAAGCAAATTCTTATGTTTCGATTGCTCAAACCTTAGATCGTGCCGCTAAAGCTATCGGCGTATCTTTTATCGGTGGCTTTTCCGCATTGGTGCATAAAGGGATGAGTCCTTCTGATGAAGTATTAATCCGCTCTATTCCTCAAGCAATGAAAACCACTGATATTGTTTGTAGTTCAGTCAACATCGGTTCAACCAAAGCTGGCATTAATATGGATGCAGTTAAATTGGTTGGCGAAATGGTTAAACAGACCTCTGAAATCACGCCAGAAGGTTTCGGTTGTGCCAAAGTAGTGATTTTCTGTAATGCGGTGGAAGATAATCCTTTTATGGCTGGTGCTTTCCACGGTGCCGGTGAGGGTGATGCGGTGATTAATGTAGGAGTATCAGGTCCCGGTGTGGTAAAAGCTGCTCTAGAAAATAGCCAAGCGGTAACCTTAACTGAAGTAGCAGAAGTGGTGAAAAAAACAGCTTTCAAAATTACTCGAGTAGGGGAGCTGATTGGGCAAGAAGCAAGTAAACGTTTAGGCATTCCGTTTGGCATTTTAGATCTATCACTGGCTCCAACTCCTGCTATCGGAGATAGCGTTGCTCGTATCTTAGAGCAAATGGGGCTAAGTGTTTGCGGAACACACGGTACAACTGCTGCGTTAGCGTTACTTAATGATGCAGTGAAAAAAGGTGGAATGATGGCGAGCAGTTCTGTCGGTGGTTTAAGCGGTGCTTTTATCCCTGTTTCCGAAGATGAAGGAATGATTGCTGCTGCTAAACAAGGCGCTTTAACATTGGATAAATTAGAAGCAATGACGGCTGTTTGCTCTGTCGGTTTGGATATGATCGCTGTTCCCGGCTCCACTTCCGCCAGTACCATTTCCGGCATTATTGCTGATGAAGCAGCAATCGGGATGATTAACAGTAAAACCACCGCTGTGCGTATTATTCCTGTTCCGGGCAAAGATGTCGGTGAAATGGTTGAGTTTGGCGGTCTACTCGGTTATGCACCGATTATGCCGGTTAAAGAGGGATCTTGCGAAATTTTCGTTAATCGCGGCGGACGCATTCCGGCACCGGTTCAATCATTGAAAAACTGATGAAAAAAAGAAAAGCAGACAAAAGGCTTGCTACTCTTGTCTGCTTACAACACTCTTGGTGCTTAGCAAAACACGCTGCACCATTTTTCTGTTTTACGCTATCGGCGGCACATAATTGCCGGCAACAATAGCATCCTTAATTCTAGCCGCTTCAGATAAAACCTGATCTAATAAAGATTTCACATCATCCAAAGTCGCAATCGGACTTAATGTCGTCATTTTTAAGGCTTGTTGTTCACCCACTTTTGTTACACCAATATTGGCTTCACCGCGAGCAAACAGCTCATCCGCCACATTCTGATTTAACAGATCAACATATTCTGCCGGATAACCTTGCGGATTCACACGGAATAGAATAGAGGCAAATTGCGGCTCAACTAACATTTCCAGATCATCGGTAGCATTAATATAATCACGAATTTCTCGCGCCAAATACACTCCGTGATCGATCATCGATGCATAAAGATCTTCACCTAATGCTTCCATTGTGAACCACAATTTTAAGGCATCAAAACGGCGTGTTGTCTGCAACGATTTCACCACCAAATTCGGTACGCCATACTCCTCATCATATTCTGAATTGAGGTAATCTGCTTTGTAATCAATGAAACGGAAGTTACGTTCATCTTTTAATAAAAATGCGCCGCAAGAAATGGTTTGGAAAAAATGCTTATGGAAATCCAACGTAACGGAATCGGCTTTCTCCACACCATTTAACCAATGACGAAAATCTTTTGATAACAATAATGCACCGCCCCACGCCGCATCAATATGCAACCACGCACCATATTGATCGCTGATAGCACGAATCGCTTCAATATCATCAATCGCACCGGCATCGGTTGTACCGGCAGTTGCCACCACACAAGCAACCAGTTTGCCTTGCGCTTGAAGTTCGGCTAGCGTTTTTTCCAATGCCGCAATATCCATTTGTGCATTTTCATTGGTCGGTACAGTCACCACTGACTGAAATCCCATTCCCATCATTGCCATATTTTTTTGCACCGAGAAATGCGCATTTTCCGAACAAACCACTTTCACTTTTTGCAGAGCATCCGGCGGCAGACCGTTTTGCTGCACTAACCACTCCGAGCCATCTTCATTTTGCCAATGTTTAGCAATGCAGGCATCTCGTGCCAACAATACGCCCATCAAATTGGATTGCGTTCCGCCGGAAGTAAATACCCCTGCAGTGCCTTCGCCATAACCGACTTTTTGCCGCAGCCAATTAATTAACTGCTCTTCCATAATTGAACCGGCAGGGCTTTGATCCCAAGAGTCCATTGATTGATTGGTCGCATTAATCAACACTTCAGCAATTTGGCTGGACACCATTGTCGGACAGTGTAAATGTGCCAAAGAGTGCGGATGATGCACTTTTAAACTTGGATTGAGGAAAATGGTTACCAATCGTTGTAAGGTATTTTCTAAACCGGCCCCCTCTTTTGTCGGCGCAAATTCAATCGTTGAACGTAACCGGCGGATACTGCCACCGGTATACATTTTGTCATTCTGCAACCATTGACAAACAGCCTTGACCGCTTTATTCATTGCACGCTGATAATCTTGAATAGATTGCTCATCACGACAAAATAAGGCCTGTTTATGTTGAGATAACATTGGCATTGTTTTTACCCTCAATTAACCACGAACCGCTGCTAACGCTTCCACCAATGATTTTGTAAAGCGTTTAATCATCTCTTCGCACTCTTGCTGGCTGATGATAATCGGGCAAAGCACACGTACAACATTACCATTTCGACCACCTCGCTCTAATAATAAACCATTATTAAAACAAGCTTTTTGGATAGCCACTGCTAAATCAGCATCACCTGGGAATGCGCCGGTGTGATCGGCTTTCTGACGTTCATCAACAATTTCAATTCCCATCATTAAACCACGTCCACGCACATCACCGATACAAGGATACTGTTTTGCTAATGCTTGCAATGCTGTTTTTAAATAGTCTCCGCGCTCTTGTGCATTTTGTGCTAAATTTTGTTCACGCATAATTTTTAAAGAAGCATACCCAGTTGCCATCGCTAATTGATTTCCTCGGAAAGTACCAGTATGACCTGCCGGCTTCCAAGCATCAAACTCTTTACGAATAGCTAATACTGCTAATGGCAAACTACCACCAACGGCTTTCGACATCACCACAATATCAGGTTCAATATTAGCGTGTTCAAAAGCAAACATTTTTCCTGAACGACAAAATCCAGCTTGCACCTCATCAACAATCATCAAAATACCGTGTTTTTGTGTCACTTCACGTACTTTTTGTAGAAATTCAATTGGTGCTGGCACTACACCACCTTCTCCTTGGATCGCTTCTAAAATAACAGCCGCTGGTTTAACAACCCCACTTTCAACATCTTCAATAAAGTTTTCAAAATAATGGGTAACAGCTTTTGCTCCTGCCTCTCCACCAATACCAAATGGGCAACGATATGAATGCGGATAAGGCATAAATTGCACACCAGCCATAAGATTTTGTACCGCATTTTTAGCACCTAAATTACCGGTTAACGATAATGCGCCGTGAGTCATTCCGTGGAAGCCACCTGAAAATGCGATCACATTACCGCGTCCGGTATAGGTTTTGGCTAATTTAATCGCCGCTTCGTTTGCATCCGCACCTGATGGACCACAGAACTGTAAACAGTATTTATCTTTCGGAAAGAAAGAGAGTAATTCTTCGGTAAAAGCATCTTTCAACGGCGTAGTTAAATCTAAAGTATGTAATGGCAAACCACTTTCAATGGTATCTAAAATGGCTTGTTTAATTGCTGGATGATTATGACCAAGTGCCAATGTACCAGCACCAGCTAAGAAATCTAAATATTCATTCCCTTCCACATCAGTTACCCAACAACCAGATGCTTTCGCAATCGCTAAAGGTAATTTTCTTGGGTAACTACGCACATTGGATTCCATTTTATTTTGGCGATCCAAATAATAGGCATTAGTGGCGTTATCGATTGATTTTACAGGAGTGATAATTGTCATAATAAAACTAAACCTTCTAATAGAGGTGAAAAAAATAAGTCGGGTGCCTTGCGGGAAGCCTAAGCTTTCTGTTCCTGAAAAAACAGATGCCATGGGGCATTTTGACTCGCTACTTATTAAAAAAAGCGTTTCAGCTTTTTTATCTTTCTCGGGATCAATCTAATGACAATTGATGGAGAAGATGATTCAATTCATAAAACAACACTAAACACATTGTTCAATGAATTGTTCTGATTGAGAATGATTACACCATCTCAAACTAAATACTTTCGCCATAAACGGCATATTTTCATCCATTGAGGAGATTTTGCTGAATCAATAATTACATTATGCTAATTATTGATTTACAATGAGGGCGGTATAGTACCGATTTTTATTAAAAAAGGAAGTGTTTTTTATACAAATAATCCAATTTTTTCTTTGCTTTCTACAAAAATTAGGGTGCTAACAAGCACCCTAGTTAAATCATTAAAATTTATTGTTGATCACCGATTAGAACCGATTCCAATGCAATTTCGATCATATCATTGAAGGTTAATTGACGCTCTTCAGCGCTGGTCTGTTCTCCGGTACGGATATGATCGGAAACGGTGCAAATCGCCAATGCTTTTGCGCCATATTCCGCCGCCACCGCATAAATACCGGCAGCTTCCATTTCCACGCCAAGAATACCGTATTTTTCCATAACATCGAACATTTCAACATCCGGTGTATAGAATAAATCAGCTGAAAAAAGGTTGCCTACACGCACTTTTGCTTCTTTCTGTTTTGCCGCCTGAACAGCTGCTTGTGCCATATCAAAATCAGCAATTGCAGCAAAATCATTATCTTTAAAGCGAATACGATTCACTTTAGAATCAGTACAAGCTCCCAATCCAATAATCACATCACGTACTTTTACATCTTGACGAACTGCACCGCACGAACCAACACGAATAATTTTTTTCACACCATATTCAGTAATCAATTCTTTTGCGTAAATAGAGCAGGAAGGAATTCCCATTCCGTGTCCCATCACAGAAATTTTACGACCTTTGTAAGTGCCGGTATAACCAAGCATATTACGTACATTGGTCACTTCAACCGCATTTTCTAAAAAGGTTTCCGCAATATATTTCGCACGAAGCGGATCACCCGGCATTAATACAACATCTGCAAACGCACCATCAACTGCATTAATATGTGGAGTTGCCATATCTAATTTCCTCTTATTATTTATTTTTCAAAATCAATCATTGCTGTACCATAATCCATTGCACTCAAACTAAAATAATTCGCAATGGTCTGCCCAATATCGGCAAAAGTTTCACGTTTACCGAAAGATTGTTTTGGCACATTTGCACCGTATAAAAGCACCGGAATATGTTCACGTGTATGATCGGTTCCACTCCAAGTTGGATCACAACCGTGATCAGCAGTAATGATTAATAGATCATCCCCAGTAACCAATTTGAGCAATTCAGGCAAACGTTTATCGAAATATTCCAATGCTGATGCATATCCTGCCACATTACGGCGATGCCCAAAATCAGAGTCAAAATTCACAAAGTTAGTAAATACAATTGTTTTATCTCCGGCTGCCCGCACCTCTTCTAATGTGCGGTCAAATAACTCTTCCAAGCCGGTTGCCTTAATTTTACGAGTAATGCCTGTATGAGCATAAATATCAGCAATTTTACCAATTGACACCACTTCGCCCTGTTTTTCATCAACTAATTTTTGTAATACCGTTGCTGAAGGCGGTTCAATAGAGTAATCGTGACGATTTCCGGTACGTTGGAAATTACCTGCTTTATCGCCAATAAACGGACGCGCAATAACACGACCGATATTGTACCCCTCCAACTCTTCACGCACTAAATGGCAAAGTTCATATAATTTTTCCAAACCGAAAGTCTCTTCGTGGCAAGCAATTTGAAATACAGAGTCAGCAGACGTATAAAAAATTGGTTTACCAGTACGCATATGTTCTTCACCCAATTGATCCAAAATAACAGTACCGGATGAATGGCAATTACCTAAATAGCCTGGAATGCCTGATTTTTCCACAATACGATCCAATAACTCCTGTGGAAATGAATTTTCGTGTTTTGGGAAATAACCCCAATCAAATAAAACTGGCACACCGGCAATTTCCCAGTGACCAGATGGCGTATCTTTACCTGATGAAATTTCTTTCGCATAAGCATAACCGCCAATAATCTCCGCATTTTCATCCAAACCAGCTGGAAATACGCCACACGACTCTTTCGCTGCCAATCCTAGCCCTAATTTAGTCAAATTAGGCACTTTCAATACGCCTTCACGCCCTTCATTAGCCAATCCATCAGCACAACGTTGTGCAATATGACCCAAAGTATTAGAACCGGCATCACCAAATTTATCAGCATCTTCCGCCGCCCCAATACCGAAAGAATCCAACATCATAATAAATACACGTTTCATAATATCCCTCTTTCATTTGATTATGATGATTAATAACCGACACTCGCCGCTATTTTCTTCTCACCTAAAGTTGATAATAAATCATTTAATAAACCTGAAGCACCAAAACGGAAATGACGAGGTATAAGCCACTGTTCACCGAACAAATCCGCTGCAAGTTGTAAATATTGCTGAGCCTCTTCAGCAGTGCGAACACCTCCTGCTGCTTTAAAACCGACACGATCTTGAACACCTAAATCACGAATAGTTTCCAACATAACTTTTGCCGCATCCAAAGTTGCATTAACCGTCACTTTTCCAGTTGAAGTCTTGATAAAATCAGCACCAGCACGAATGGCAATTTCAGAAGCTTTACGAATCAACTCCGCCGTTTTTAATTCTCCGCTTTCGATAATCACTTTGAGTACTTTATTCCCACATACCTGTTTACAGGCTCTTACCAATTCTGCTCCAATTTTCTCATCGCCTGCCATTAAAGCACGATATGGAAATACTACATCCACTTCATCAGCTCCAGCTTTAATTGCCATTTCAGTCTCGGCTTTCGCCAATTCAATATCTGCTGCGCCTTGTGGAAAGTTAGTTACAGTTGCCACTTTCACTTGCGGATAACCTAGTTGTTGTAATCTTGTTTTTGCAGTTTGAATAAATGGTGGATAAATACAAACCGCTGCAGTCTGTCCGATACTATTTTGTTCTTTATCACAAAGTGAGATCACACTCTCATCAGTATCATCGGTATTTAATGTGGTTAAATCCATTAAGGATAGGGCTAATTCAGCCGCTTGAGTAAGAGTAAGTATTGTCATAATTATTCCTTTTTTATAAAAAGCAAACGTTTTCTATCCCCTGATAACAGAACACCACGACAAATTGTCGTGGTGTTTCACTATGAGCTATTCTAGCACAACTACTATCCCATTAATACAGGCCCAACCAAACCGATAAATAATCCTGCAATTGCCGCACTCATTAAATTAGAAAGCGAACCGGCAATAACCGCTTTAATACCAAGACGAGCAATATCCTTACGGCGATTCGGTGCCATTGTACCCAAGCCACCGATTAAAATCGCAATTGAGCTGAAGTTAGCGAAACCGCAAAGCGCAAAAGTAATGATCGCTTTCGTTTTTTCCGCCAAGACTATCGAAGAGTCAGGAGAAAGATATTTAACGAAATCAACGTAAGCAACGAATTCATTCAATACCAATTTTTCACCAATCATTGCACCGGCAATTTCAGCTTCATTCCAAGGTACGCCGATCACCCAAGCTAACGGACGGAACACCCAACCAAGAATAGTTTGTAGATTAAGCTCACCATAACCGAACCAACCGCCAACGCCACCGATAATACCGTTCAATAACGCAATTAATGCAATGAAAGCAAGTAACATCGCACCGACATTCATTGCTAATTGCATACCTGACGAAGCGCCCATTGCTGCCGCATCAAGCACATTGGATGGCTTTTCATCAACATCATTTGATTTCAAATCATCGTTCGTTTTTTCAGTTTGTGGGAATAGAATTTTTGCAAATAATAATCCACCCGGTGCTGCCATAAAGGATGCAGCGATCAAATATGGAAGCGGTACGCCCATTTGTGCATAACCGATCATTACTGAACCAGCTACAGAAGCTAATCCACCACACATAATTGCAAACAATTCAGATTGGGTCATTGTGGCTATATACGGACGCACGATTAATGGGGCTTCAGTTTGTCCTACAAAAATATTGGCAGCGGCTGACATAGACTCTGTTTTAGATGTACCAAGAATTTTTTGAAGGAAACCACCAATTAAACGGATAACCCATTGCATAATTCCTAAATAGTAAAGCACAGAAATTAAAGAAGCGAAGAAAACGATTGCCGGCAAGACCCGGAAAGCAAAAATAAAGCCGCCACCGCCAAACAATTCAAACATTTTATCGCTGACCAAACCACCGAAAAGGAAACTAATTCCTTCATTACCGTATGCAATAACTTTGTTCACAGCTTCTGCCGCACCGAGCAATGCTTGACGCCCTAACTCCGAGTAAAGCACCAATGCGCCGATACCGATTTGAATTAAGAATGCGCCACCGACCGTTCTAAGACTGATCGCTTTGCGATTATTTGATAATAGAAAGGCAATTGCCAATAACACAATAATGCCGATAATACTCATAAGTGAGTCCATAACTACCCCTAATTGGAAAATGGCTATTAATTGATAGAAGAAACCCTCAAGTTATCCCATAGCATCAAATATTCTCTACCTTAGGATAAACGCTGATAACTATACCTTTTTTCTGAAAAATTTGCTGAAAAAATTGTAAAAATGAGAACGGAATCGATTACTTAAAGCACATTTTTATCATTTAGCCTCATTTTTTATAACAAAAAAATTTTTCTTGTTCGCTTTATCTACTGAAAAATACATTCGTTTCACTATTTACTTTTTAAAATGTACTACTATAATAGTGCAAAATTTTTATCGGAGAACAGATTATGAACCAAAAAATTCCTTCCTTACTTGGTGGTGCAATGATTATCGCCGGAACGGCAATCGGTGCCGGAATGTTTGCTAACCCGACCGCGACCGCCGGCTTATGGTTTGTCGGCTCAATTCTTGCGTTAATCTATACTTGGTTCTGTATGACTACCTCCGGATTAATGATTCTAGAGGCTAATCTTCATTATCCTACCGGAGCAAGTTTCAGCACCATTGTTAAAGATTTGCTTGGTAATGGTATGAATATTATCAATAGTTTATCACTTGTATTTGTCCTATATATTTTAACTTACGCCTATATAACCTCAGGTGGTGGCATTACAGAAAATTTGCTTAATCAACTACTTACCACCGATAGCAATGCAGTTGAACTGGGAAGAAGCTATGGTTCACTTATCTTCTGCTTAATTCTTGCCGCATTTGTTTGGTTATCAACTAAAGCGGTAGACCGTTTTACCACTGTGTTAATTTTTGGTATGGTCGTTGCTTTTTTCCTTTCCACCACCGGCTTATTAACTTCAGTAAAAACTGAAGTTTTATTCAATACCATTGCCCAAGGTGAGCAAAGTTATCTACCTTATTTGCTTGCAGCATTGCCTGTCTGCTTAGTTTCTTTCGGTTTCCACGGCAATGTGCCAAGCTTAGTGAAATATTATGATCGCGATGGTAAACGAGTACAAAATGCGATCATTTTAGGTACATTAATCGCATTATTTATTTATGTATTATGGCAGCTGGCAATTCAAGGAAATTTGCCTCGTCAAGAATTTGCACCGGTTATCGAAAAAGATGGTGATATTGCAGCATTGCTTGGTGCTTTGAATAAATATATTCAAACAGAATATATGGCGGTTATTCTGAATTTCTTTGCCTATATGGCAATTGCCAGTTCATTCTTAGGTGTTACTTTAGGGCTTTTTGATTACATTGCTGATCTCTTTAAATTTGATGACAGCATTAGCGGTAGAACTAAAACAACGTTGATCACTTTCTTACCACCGCTATTACTTAGTTTGCAGTTCCCTTTCGGTTTCGTTATTGCCATTGGTTATGCCGGTTTGGCTGCAACAATTTGGGCTGCAATTGTTCCGGCATTATTGGCTCGCGCCTGCCGCAAAAAATTCCCTGAGCAAAGCTATACTGTATTCGGTGGCAATTTTATGATTTACTTCATCATCCTATTCGGTGTGTTAAATATCATTGCACAGTTAGCTGCTCGTTTCGGCTATTTACCTATATTTAAAGGTTAATAATGCAAACCAGCATCTATGATCAAGCGGATTTTTTCGAGTTATATCAAAAACTTCGGAAAAATCCGATTAGCTTAAATGAAGTTGTTGAAAAACCAACGATGTTTGCAATGGTTGGGGATGTGAGCAATAAAACTATCCTTGATCTCGGTTGCGGAACTGGTTCGCATTTATTGCACTATTTACAGCAAGGCGCTAAACAAGTAACCGGCATTGATTTATCAACAAAAATGCTAGAACAAGCGGCTATAAATCTTAAAAGTGCCGGATTTAATACTAATCAATTTAAATTGTTTGCTGGAGCGATGCAGGATCTATCTCAATATACCGATCTGCAATTTGACATCATTACTAGCTCTTTTGCTTTTCATTACATCGAAAATTTTCCTGATTTATTACGACAAATTTACGCAAAATTGCTACCGCACGGACAGCTCATTTTCTCTCAGGAACACCCAATTGTAACCTGCTATCAAGGTGGCGATCGATGGTTAAAAGATGAAAATAAACAGCAAATTGCTTATCGGCTCAACTTTTATCGTGATGAAGGAGAACGACAACGAAATTGGTTTAAACAACCATTTAAAACCTATCATCGTACTATATCAACCATCGTTAATGATCTGATCAATAACGGTTTTCAAATAGAACAATTGCAAGAACCTATGCTTACCGATCAAAAGCAATGGCATCAGGAGTTTAAAGATCTACAACATCGTCCAGTACTCTTATTTGTGAAAGCAATAAAACAATAAAGGTTACAAAGAGTTTAAAATTTATCCTTTTTTTAGAGAAAAAACTTGCATAATCAAAAAAAATCGCATAGTTTAAATAAAGTTTTTCAATTAGGATTAAGCAAATGTTATTTATTCGTTACTCTCATCATCACCATCACGTTACTGAATAATCTTTCAGGCGTTTGGTATTGCTTGGAAGATTCAACTTCCGAGAGTACAAATTTCAGCTACACCCTTCGGAAGTTATTTCGAAGGGTTTTTTAATATTTAACAAGTAAAAAAAGGAAGTTACACAATGTCAAATAAATCTCGTTTACGCATCGCCATGCAGAAATCAGGTCGTTTAAGTAAAGAATCACAAGAATTACTCAAACAATGCGGGGTAAAAATTAATTTAAATGAACAGCGTTTAATCGCTTACGCAGAGAATTTACCAATAGATATTTTGCGTGTTCGTGATGATGATATTCCCGGATTAGTTTTCGATGGAGTGGTAGATCTTGGTATTATCGGTGAGAATGTGCTGGAGGAAGAAGAACTTCGACGACTATCCAGCGGTGAAGAAGCCAATTATAAAATGTTGACTCGTCTTGATTTCGGTGGCTGCCGTTTATCATTAGCCGTGCCTCAAGATGCCGAATATAATGGACCAGAATCACTCAATAATATGCGTATCGCAACGTCTTATCCGCAATTATTAAAACGCTTTATGAATGAACGTGGCTTAAAATTCAAAAGCTGTTTATTAAACGGCTCGGTTGAGGTAGCGCCTCGTGCCGGATTAGCCGATGCCATTTGCGATTTAGTTTCTACCGGTGCGACTCTTGAAGCAAATGGATTACGTGAAGTCGATGTTATTTATCGTTCAAAATCCTGCTTAATTCAACAAACCGGAACTTTAGAACCGACAAAGCAACAATTAATTGATAAATTATTAACACGTATTCAAGGCGTAATGCAGGCAAGAGAATCTAAATACATTATGTTGCACGCGCCTAAGAGCAAATTAAAAGAAGTTGTCGCTTTATTACCGGGGGTTGAAGATCCAACTATTTTGCCACTGGCAAACGAAGATGATCGTGTAGCACTCCATATGGTAAGCCAAGAAAACCTATTTTGGGAAACAATGGAACAATTAAAAGCAATCGGTGCAAGTTCTATTCTAGTATTACCAATAGAAAAAATGATGAATTAAGGAATCGTTATGAAGACTCTTATTTGGAATAATTTAGATCAACAACAACGCCGCCAAGCAATGCAACGCCCAGCTATCGGTAGTTCAAAAACGATTCAAGCGGCAGTGGATGAAATCCGTGAATTAGTTCTTTCTCAAGGCGATGCGGCGCTGTTTCAACTCAATGAGCGTTTCGATAAGGTTAAATTGCCCCAGCTAAAAGTAACCAAACAACAGATTACTGAAGCTGAAGCTCGTATTGATCCACAATTAAAACAAGCTATTCAGACTGCACAACGTAATATTGCAACTTTTCATCAAGCACAAAAACCACAACCTGTTGATTTAGAAACTCAATCAGGCGTTCGTTGTCAAGTGTTAACTCGCCCAATCAACAAAGTTGGACTTTATATTCCGGGTGGTTCTGCGCCGCTGTTTTCAACAGTATTAATGCTAGCAACACCGGCTAAAATCGCTGGTTGTCAACAGATTATTCTCTGTTCCCCACCGCCTATTGTAGATGAAATTCTATATGCAGCTTCTTTATGTGGAGTAGAAACCATTTATCAGGTAGGCGGCGCTCAAGCGATAATGGCTATGGCATTCGGTACAGAATCTATCCCGAAAGTAGATAAAATTTTCGGACCGGGAAATGCTTTTGTTACTGAAGCAAAACGTCAAGTTAGCCAAGATCCTAACGGTGCTGCTATTGATATGCAAGCTGGGCCTTCAGAAGTATTGGTTATCGCTGATGAATTTGCTAATCCGGAATTTGTGGCGGCAGATCTGTTATCACAGGCAGAACACGGTACTGACTCTCAAGTTATTTTGGTTACCACCAGTGAAACATTGGCACAGCAGACAGAATTGGCAATTCAACGCCAGCTTGCACAGCTGCCACGTGCGGAAACGGCTGAAAAAGCGTTATCACACAGTCGTATTATTTTGGCACAGGATTTAGCGCAATGTGTTGAAATCAGTAATGATTATGCGCCTGAACACTTAATTGTTCAGGTGAAAGAGGCAAGAGCCTTATTGCCGCAGTTGGATAACGCCGGTTCAATTTTCTTAGGTGCCTATTCACCGGAAAGTATGGGTGATTATGCCTCCGGTACCAACCACGTTTTACCAACCTATGGTTATAGTAAAACTAGCTCCAGTCTTGGTTTAGCAGATTTTAGTAAACGAATGACCGTTCAGGAATTAACGCCGCAAGGCTTCTTAGATCTAGCGCAAACCGTTGAATTAATGGCAGAAGCTGAACAGTTACAAGCGCATAAAAATGCCGTTACCCTGAGATGCAACAGCTTAAAATAAGCAGGTAACAAAGCAAACAAAAAGCGGGTAAATCAAATTACCCACTTTTGCTTTTTCTTTTGCTTCTTTAAACTTTACTCAACAACATCAACACCATAAAACGCATTATAGCCAAAAGGACTCTGCGCATAATTACGAACACGTGGGCTTAACGGAGTATAACTGACCGAATGAGCCACTGGAATCCACGGCACTGCCTTATGGAAAATTTCCTGTGCCTGTTCGTATAACGGAGTACGCACATTTTTATCTGAAGTGACGATCGCTTTTGCCAGCAAAGCATCAAACTCTTTATTACACCAACGAGAATAGTTACTACCGTTATTGGCATTTTCACAACTTAACAACGGCGATAAAAAGTTATCCGGATCACCGTTATCACCTGACCAACCATAAATTCCGGCAGTAAACTCTCCAGCACGAGTGCGCTTAATATAATCACCCCATTCATAACTGACCAATTTTGCTTTTACACCAATCTTTGCCCAGTCATTCTGTAAAATTTCTGCGGTACGGCGAGGATTAGGGTTAGAAGCACGCACCACCGGCTGCACCCATAGTTCGGTTTCAAAACCATTAGGGAAACCTGCTTCCGCTAAAAGCTGTTTCGCTTTTTCTAAATCAAATGGGTAATCTTGAATACTGTTGTTATAGCTCCAAATTGTAGGTGGCAAAGGGCTTTTTGCAGGAATACCAGCACCTTGATACACGGATTCAATAATCGCTGATTTATCCGCAGCATAATTTAATGCCTGACGTACTTTTTCATTATCAAACGGCTTTTTCTCAGTATTAAACGCAATATAAGCAACATTTAATCCCGGTTGAGAAACTAATTGAACTTTAGGATCTTTCTTCATCCGTTCAAGATCTGCAGCATTCGGGAAATCAATCATATCGCACTGCCCTTTCTGCAATTTTGCATAACGTGCTGTGGCATCCGGCGTAATACTAAAAATTAAAGTATCAATCGGGGTTTTACCACGCCAATAATTTGGGTTAGCTTTATAACGCAGTGCCTGATCCAATTTTGCACCTGCAAAAACAAATGGACCTGTTCCAATCGGATCGGTATCTACTTTTTCCGGCGTACCTTTTTTCATCATTTGATCTGCATATTCCGATGAGTAGATAGAGAGGAAATCCATTCCTAATGTCGGTAAAAAGGTAGCATCTGGACGAGTTAGGGTAATTTCTACGGTATTATCATCCACTTTTTTAACCGATTTTAATAATTGCGGAAATTTCATCGCATTAAAGTAAGGATAGGTGCCTTTCGACACGTTGTGATAAGGATGATTAGGATCAAGCTGACGCATAAAAGAAAAAATCACATCATCAGCGTTGAAATCACGTGTTGGCTTGAAATTTTTACTACTGTGGAATTTTACACCTTTTCTAAGATGTAGAGTATAAGTCAAATTATCGGTAGAAATATCCCAACTTTCTGCTAATCCCGGTTCAATCTCAGTTGATCCTCGTTTAAAGTTAATTAAACGATCATAAACTTGCTGTGAACTGGCATTATAAGAAATGCCATCCATTACCAATGCCGGGCTAATTCCCTGCGGATAACGGCTGGTACAGTTAATAAAGGTTTTATCTGCATAAACAAAATTAGCTGCTCCTAATAAAGTCGCTGCCACTGCACTTAAAGCAAAAATTGATTTTAACTTCATCTGATTACTCCTAAGTAATGTTTTATTATGCGTCCAAGATCAAACTTACGCACTATAGCGATATAGCATAGTCAATCAGAACTTAAACTGAAATAACAAAAAGTTTCGTTTTATAACCAAATTGAATAACTATGATTCACCACGTTTATTTTGCATTACAGCCCCAACATCTGTTCGATAAAACAAGAATGTTACCAACGATAATATGCCAAAAATAGATAAGGTAAAGAAGGTATAACTAAAACTCGCAATCAACTCCGTACCTTGTGCTGTATGCTGATAGTATAAGTTTAATACCACAGAAGCAGCGGCAATTCCTAAACTGATACCAATCTGTTGTACCACACTTAATAGCGTTGTACCAGCACTAACTTGATCATCTTTTAATTCGCTGACCATCAAAGTATTGACACTGGAGAAAATCATTGAAATACAAGCACCATAAAACATTATGCTGATAATGGTCCACCATAATTGCTGATAAATACCGACCAAGCCCAAACATAGAATAGCCAAAGTTAATAAAATGCTGACACAAATTAAAGTCTTTTTATAGCCGAACTTCGCAATAATTTTAGTATTAATCGGCTTCATAATAATTGAACTGATTGCCAACGGCACCATCATCATTCCGGCTTTATCCGGCGGATAGCCCAAACCCAACTGCAACATTAACGGTAATAAAAAAGGTACGCCGGCGGAAGAAAGTCTGATCAAAATGTTGCCAATCATACTTAACGAAAAAGTGGTATTTCTAAAGACTGAAAGCGGAAATAGCACCCGTTTTTTACCTTTAGCATACAACACATAACTTCCAACCAGTAAAAAGCCAATGGCAACAAATGAAGAAGCCAAAGCCTTATTACGCATAGCTTCACCAATAAAATCCAAACCTAATGTAGCCAGAACAATTCCACCGGAAAACAGGGCAAAACCAATAATATCAAATCTACTTGCTGTTCCTATCAAATTAGGCATATAAAAACGTGCACACCAAATACCGATGACACCAACCGGAATATTAATTAAAAAAATCCAATGCCAAGACATATAAGTTACCAAAAAACCACCAAGTAACGGTCCCATAATCGGTCCGGTTAATCCTGCCATTGCCATTAAATTCCACGCCGATAACAACTGACTTTTCGGCACTGTTTTGATCAAAGTTAATCTGGCAACTGGCATCATCATTGCGCCACCAACACCTTGCACAATACGAGATAAAATTAAAACATTTAATGAAGAGGAGAAAGCACAGAATATCGAGCCGATAACAAACATCGCCACTGAATAGCGAAAAACTTTCAACGTACCATAGCGATCTGCAATCCAGCCACTAAGTGGCATAAACAATGCTACAGTTAATGCATAACTAATGATGGTTAACTGCATATTTAGCGGTGATTCATTTAAATCGCGTGCAATAGTCGGTAATGAAGTATTTAAGATAGTAACATCGAGCGTTTGCATAAAAAACGCAATCGATGAGATCCACGCCAAGCCTCGATACTCTTTACTTAGCTGAGAAGCCATAGACTACTTCCCTTGATTATGATTGAAATATTTAACAATAAAATCAGCGATTTGCTGTGGTTGATTAATATCTAACTGAGGTACATTTGTTGTGCTTAAGGATAAACGATAATCTAACGCCAATGCAATGGTGTAATCATCTACTTCAGGCAGTGGCTTTTCCAATTGTTGACGATGCAACAAAATTTTTGCAATAGGTTCCTGTTTAAACCCCTCTACCAAAATGAGATCGACCAACTGCGGATCAAATTGAGCTGCAAGATAATTCAGTGAAACCGGTGCGAGCGTTTCCGTCATCAATGCCCAGCGTTGATCACAAGTCATAATAACCTGTTTTGCCCCTGCCTGTTGCATTCGCCAACTATCTTTTCCCGGTTTATCCAACTGCACATTGTGGTGAGTATGCTTGATCACTGCCGTACGAATCCCACGTGCTGCTAATAATGGCAATAACTTTTCCAATAATGTCGTTTTTCCGGTACCACTATATCCTGTAATACCCAGCATCGGGATCATTATCACTACCCCCTCTTTTTTATTTTTGTGATGAATTTGGCTGTTGCCGTTGCATTTCTTGACGCGCATTTTCAATGCTACGCTCCAATAATTCACGTTTCGGATCATCTTTTGGCAACAGTTGCAACATCATATTCCAACTGACAATCGCCATTTTATAATCACCACGCTGAAAACTATCAAATGCCAACAAGCCTAATGCATCGGCATTACTATGATCTTGACGAATTACTTCCGATAATAACGCCCGTCCTTTGCTATTGTCATTTTGATCTTGAGAAAACATTAAAATTCTGGCGTAAGCCAATTTATAGGTAAGATCACTTGGCTGTAATTGATAGGCTTTGGCATAACTATCCATCGCTAATTGTGCTTTATCTGTTGCCATCGCCATCTGTCCCATTAACCACCAATATTCAGCATTTTCAGGATTACGCTGCAATTCCTGGCGCAACGCAACAATAAACTGCTCCAATTCAGCATTGGATAATGGTTGTTTTTGTTCATCTTTCAAACGCTCAAAAAAGTGCGGTAAGTTTTGATAAGATTGCTCCAACATCTGTTCAGCTCGCCAAGATCCAACTGCAAAATAACTTGCTGACGCCATTGTTAGCAACAACAAAAAAGCGGAAACAAACCATATTTTGCCGAAGTGCCGTACTGAAAGCGGTGTCGCGTTAGACTGTTCCGGAATATCGGATAATAACGACTGCTGTAATTCTGTTTTTAATTGTTGCTCGTTATCCAATAATCCCTGCTTTGCAGCCTCCTCAATTTCTCTCACACGATCGAAATAAAAGGCTTTATTAAATACTTCACGTTTTATTTCCGTTGCTTCTTTAGTTTTTCGTAACAACGGTAAAAAACAGATAACGGCAATTACCAATGTTAATGCTAAAACACTTAACCAAAAATTCATCTATGCTTTATCCTTTTTTAATAACTGCTGTAACCGCTGTTGTTGAGCATCATCTAAATCTTCTTCAATTGCATTATCTGCTAATGAATGACGTTTACGCCAAAAAATTATCACACCAACAACTAAAAGAAATAATGGCACCAACCATAAAACCAGTGTCGCAGCAGTAAGTGGCGGATCATAAGTAACAAAATTACCGTAACGAGCTACCATATAATCAATAATTTCTTGTTTGCTTTTCCCTTGTTGTAGCAGTTCAAACACTTTGCCACGCATATCTGTCGCCACTAAAGCATTAGAGTCAGCGATATTGTTATTCTGACATTGCGGACAGCGCAACTCCTGAGTTAATTGATGATAAGTTTGCTCCTGCTCAGTAGAACTGAAATGTAACGCCTCAATCGCAGCATTAGCAGCATTAGCAGCATTAGCAGCAACAACATATCCGAAAGATAACAACAGCACAAACAACATTTTTTTTATTTGGCTGAACATACCGCCTCCTCCGCATATTTCTCATAAAGCGGCTGTAATTTCTGCTGCCACACTTGCTGATTTATGTCTCCAGCGTGGCGGTAACGAATAATGCCTTGGCAATCAACAATAAACGTTTCCGGTGCACCATAAACACCGAGATCCAAACCAAAGCTTCCCTTTTGATCGTTAATCACCTCTTGATAAGGATTACCTAAATCATTCAGCCATTTTTTTGCTTTTTCAACATCATCTTTATAGTTGATGCCAATAATGGTAATTCCTTGTTTCGCTAATTGATTTAAATACTGATGTTCAGCAAAGCAGGTTGGACACCAAGTTGCCCATACATTTAACAATAGCGGTTTTTGCTGTAAAAATAGTTGATCGTTATAAGATTTGCTCTGATCAAATAGATTCATTAAGTGTGCTGTAACCGGTACTTTTTTACCAACCAATGCAGATTCCAAGGCTTTCGGATCTTCTCCCTGTGCATTACGAATCAACGCTACTGTTGCAACAATCACAAAGATTAAAAAAATAATTAACGGCAAATAGAGTTTTTTATTCATAAACTGCACCCTTAACCAATTTACTGAAACGATAACGGCGGTCACACATACATAAAACACTGCCGAATGCCATCAATAAACCACCAAACCAAATCCAACGGATAAATGGTTTATAATAGAGTCTTACCGCCCAAGCACCATTATCCAAACGTTCGCCCAACGCTGCATAAAGATCGCGTGTAATGCCAGCATCAATTGCCGCTTCGCTCATACTCATTCGACTTACTTGATAAAAACGTTTTTCTGCCTCCAATCGAGTAATTTTTTTGCCCTCTCTACTCACATCAATTTCTGCAGTAGCACCTAAATAATTAGGCCCATTACTCTCTTTAACCTGACTGAAAGTAAATTGATAACCTGCGACCTCGACACTATCTCCGACACTCATTCGCACATCTTTTTCAATGCTGAAATTCTGACTAAAAGCAATGCCGAACACGGTTACTGCGACACCAATATGGGCAAAAAACATTCCCCAATGTGAACGAGAAAGTTTACTGATACCTTGCAAAAATGAACTGCGATGTGTAGCACGTTGCTGTAATTCATAAGCACCTAACAATACGATAATTACCGTCATCATTGTACCTAAGACAACACTAACTGTTATTTTATCTGCTAATATTAACGGCAAAATAAAACCCAATAACGCCATTACAATTACACTGATCACAACCGGTTTTCTAATAACGGAAAATTGATCACGCCGCCATTTCACTAAAGGCCCAATGCCTAACAATAAAGAAAAAGGCACCATAATGATTAAAAACATCTGATCAAAAAACGGTGCACCAATTGAGATTGAACCTAAGCCCAACTGTTTATGTACCAATGGCAATAATGTACCTAACAACACTACCGCCAACGCCGTCATCAATAACACATTATTGAGTAACAGCATTGATTCTCGTGAATAGCGTTGATAATTATCCCGAGAGCGAATTTGGCTACCTTTATAAGCATATAACGCCAGCGAGCCGCCAATCACAATCACTAGATAAGCCAGAATATACAATCCTCGAGTTGGATCAGAAGCAAACGCGTGCACGGAAACTAAAATACCGGAACGCACTAAAAATGTGCCTAATAAACAGAGAGAAAAGACTAGAATTGCCAATAAAACCGTCCAAGCTTTAAAACTGCCACGTTTTTCTGTTACCGCAAGAGAGTGCAATAACGCTGTACTGGCAAGCCACGGCATAAAAGAAGCGTTTTCTACTGGGTCCCAAAACCACCAGCCACCCCAACCGAGTTCATAATAAGCCCACCAAGATCCCAACACAATTCCCAAAGTTAGGAAACACCAAGCCGCTAATGTCCAAGGTCTTGACCATCTTGCCCAAGCAGTATCCAAATTACCGCTCATTAGAGAAGCAATAGAAAATGCAAAAACCACTGAAAAACCAACATATCCCATATACAACAACGGTGGATGGAAAATCAGCCCGATATCCTGCAACATCGGATTCAACTCTTTACCATCAACCGGTAGCTCCGGAAATGTTCGTGTAAATGGATTAGACGCAAAAATGACAAAAATCAGAAAGCCGATACTGATCATTCCCATTACTGCTAATACTCTGGCAATAGAATCTTGAGGTAAGCGACGGCTAAAAACAGCAACTGCCAAACTCCAACAGCTTAACAACCAAATCCACAATAACAAAGATCCTTCGTGCGATCCCCAAACGGCGGATAAACGATAATAGATCGGTAACTGACTGTTTGAGTTATTTACCACATACTGCACACTAAAATCGTTAATCGCAAACAGATACATTAATGCAAAAAAGGCAAAGGAGAGGGTTAAAAATAACCCCACCGTCATCGGTCTTGCTAAGGAAATTAATAATGGATTATTTTGTTTAACACCCCATAACGGCACGATTGTCAGTAAAACAGCTATCGCCAATGACAACGCTAACGCATAATTCCCGAGTTCAGCAATCATTGTTTCTCCTCAGCTTGCGATTTTTGTTCTAACATCATTTTATCCCGTTCCGATTCTGAGCTAAGATCTTTCTCAGATACGCCCATTGGATTATGAACTTTTTTCATTTGTTCACCCAATTCAGGTGGAACATAATTCTCATCGTGTTTTGCCAATACTTCACTTGCCACTAATGTCGTTGCATCTTTTAACGTACCTTGTGCAACTATACCTTGTCCTTCACGGAAAAGATCTGGCAAAATCCCTTCATATTCCACATTAATTGCCGGTCCAATATCATTTAATTGAAATTTCACTTTTAAACTCTGCGGATCTCGTTCAACCGTTCCGGTTACTACCATTCCACCAACCCGAATACGTTGCCCAGGCTCAGGCTTCAAAACAGCATCATTATTTTTGCCATATATTACTTCGCTCGGTGTATAAAAAAGATCAATATTTTGACGTAACGCATACAGCATTAGCCCTGCCGCAATCGCAATACCGGCAAGTACAAATAACACTAAATACAGTCTTGATTTACGACGTGGGTTCATAATCCGTTCTCCGTTGAGGCTTGTTGTTTCATTCGTTGTTGACGTTGTTTATCTTTTGCAATTTCCTGCAAAATTTTTGCTTTATTTCTATGGCTAATAACCACTAATGCCAATACTGAAATCACTGAAATACCGTAAGAGAGCCACACATATAAACCGTGGTTTCCCATCTGCCAAAAAGCACTCCAACTGTCAAAAAATGGTGTCATTCTTTCTTCCTTCTACTTTTTTGCGACCAATGTTTGCACCCACGCACGTTTCCTATCCGCACTGAGCAATTCATTACGATAACGCACCACTGTTAAATAAACACTCAATAACATAAAACCTAAAATCGCTAACAATAACGGGATCAACATCTCTGTAGCAATAGATGGTTTTTCAAATTTTGTGATACTTGCCCCTTGATGTAAGGTATTCCACCATTGCACCGAAAAGTGAATAATCGGTAAATTCACCACACCGACAATCGATAAAATACCTGCCGCTTTAGCACCGATACTCTTATCTTGAAAGGCACTATATAACGCAATAACGCCAAAATAGAGAAATAATAAAATTAATTCAGAAGTCAATCGTGCATCCCAAACCCACCAGGTTCCCCAAGTCGGTTTTCCCCAAACTGCCCCTGTTACCAATGCCAAAAAAGTAAACACGGCACCAATCGGCGCCATTGCCACCATAGCAAGATTCGCCTGTTTAATTTGCCAAACCAATGCCACTAAAGCAGCGATTGCCATTGAAGCATAAATGCCCATTGACCAAATGGCTGCTGGCACGTGAATGTACATAATGCGGAAGCTATTGCCCTGCTGATAATCTGCCGGTGCAAATGCCAACCCCCAAATCATCGCGATCATAAGTACAAGCAGTGAAGCAATGCCTAAAAACGGGATCAAACGCTGACAAATACGATATTGCGTTTCCGGTTTTGCGTATGGATGTAACCATTTCCACATAATTTTTCTACCCTTCTATTTATTTATTGTTATTGCAAACTTACGCGTAATGCCGCCGCTACCGCAAAAGGACAACTGACCAAAGCCAACACCAACATTGCGCCCAAAATCGCCAATTGTCCACCGTACGCCAAATGTAATGAAGCGGCATCTAATACAGCTGCTGTAAAAATAAGCACCGGAATAAATAACGGCACAACTAATAAACTTAATAACACACCACCTTTTCTTAACCCCACAGTTAACGCTACTCCTACAGCTCCTAGACAGCTTAAAATGGGTGTGCCGATAAATAAGGTTTGTACCAATGCCCACCATACATCCACTTCAAGTGATAATAAAAGCGCAGCAATCGGCGATAACAGTATCAAAGGAAATCCAGTTAATAGCCAATGTGAGAAAATTTTGGCAAGTGCGGTCATTGCTAAAGGCATCGGCAATAAAATCAGCTGTTCCAAAGAACCATCCAAATAATCATCTTTAAATAAGCGTTCAAAAGAGAGTAATGCCGACAATAATGCTGCAACCCAAACAATACCTGGAGCAATACGGGATAACAATTGAGGTTCAGGCCCGACAACCAATGGGAATAGCGTAATTACAATTAAAAAAAACCACAGCGGATTTAAGATCTCACCTGGTTTTCGCATTGCGATTTGTAATTCTCGCTTAATTACTTCGTAAAAAATCATCTTTATTCGCTTTCAATAAATTTATATTTTTCCAACTGCACTTTTTGCACTAATCGACTCGGTACATCTTGATGACTGGTAATAATCACGATTCCACCTTGATTGATGTGAAACTCAAATAAATTTGTCAAAACCTGCACGCCACGTTTATCAATCGCATTAAACGGCTCATCTAAAATCCATAATGGAGCGGTTGATAACCATAATCTCGCCAATGCTACACGTTTTTGCTGCCCAGCCGACAATTGATTTGCCGGAATATCTTCATACCCTAGCAATCCCACAACTTGTAAGGTTTCCCACAATACCTCCACCTGTTGACGACTATTAGTTGTTTTTTGGAAAAAACGCAAATTTTCCCAAGCTGATAATTCTGGTTTAGTGCCAGAATGATGCCCTAAAAACAGTAAATTTTGATTAAATTCTTCCTGCTGTTGCAAAATCGGCTCATTATTCCACAAAACCTGCCCTTCTCTTGGTCGAGAAAGCCCACTTAATGCACGTAACAGCGTTGTTTTACCCACTCCGTTATGCCCTTCAATCTGTACAAAATCACCACTCTGGAAACAGAGATTAACATCGTTAAACAAAATGCGTTCACCTCGTTGGCAACTGAGATGATTAAGCTGTAACTGATTGATCGAGTTCATATATTTATAAATGCACTTTGAGATTAATTTAACGGGCGGAAATTCTAACACAAGCAGTCAATAGGTGGTATTTTTATCTGAATACGAATTATACCTCTTTGGTAGTAATTTTCGGTATAAAATAAGATTAAATGAATTTTAATTCATTGATATATAAGTTCTTTTTGATATATTAGTAACACACTTTTTTTTGATCTACCGCAAAATAGCACCAATGCTGGATCTTTTTATGAAGTTACTTAAATAACCAAGATAGCACTGCTTAAAACCTGGGATATACAGTGCTATCTTTTATTCAACTAAACAGAAAACGGATATTTAATTGCCGGATGACACTGATAATTATGCACTTTGAAATCATCTAACGTAACCCAAGTTTCCAAATCCTCCAATGTCTTAATATCAGGATTAATCTCTAACTGTGGTAAAGGGTAAGGTTCTCGCTTTAATTGCTCATCACGCATTAATGCCAGTTGATCCTCATAAATATGTGCATTGATAATCTTATGAAACGCTTTTCCAGGTTTATGTCCGGTAATTTGTGCCATTAATGCTAAAAAAACAAACACTTGAATTTGATTAAAAGTCAAACCGAGTGGCACATCACAAGAACGTTGATAACTAGTTAAATATAGAGTATCCCCCAATAGGGAAAATGTATGTGTGTGCATACAAGGACGCAAACAGCCTTGCTCAATCTCGCCCGGATTATAAAACGTTAAAATTTCACCTCGATCATCAATCCCTTTGGTTAAATCACTAACTATTTTACGCAACTGATCGATAGTTTCTCCATTTGGTTTACGCCAAGAACGCCCCTGAACACCGTAAACTCTCCCCATATCATCTTCACCTTTACGATACGGATTAGCAAGCCACGCCGCATTTTCATTAGCATTCGCATCCCAAGTTTTTGTTCCCAATTTACGGAAATCCGCAGCATTGTCATAACCACGAATATAGCCTAATAACTCAGCAATAGCCGCTTTCCAGAAACTCTTTCGAGTGGTAATCAGCGGGAATTCATTATCAGCAACATTGTAAGTTAATGAGGCATCAATCACGGTCAAACAACGTTTTCCGGTTCTTTGATTTTCTACCCAAACGCCTTCATCAATAATACGCTGGCAAAGATCAAGATACTGTTTCATTGTTTTTCCCCTTACGCTGATATGCAAACCAAATAATTAAAAGCCCAATAATAATCATTGGTGTCGAAAGAATCTGCCCCATTGAAATTTCGTGTCCAAAATAAAGCCCTAACTGAGGATCCGGCTCTCTAAAAAATTCAACAATAAAACGGAATACACCATAGCAGAACAAGAACAAACCTGAAACTGCGCCGGTTGGACGAGGTTTACGAATAAACAGATTTAAAATAATAAACAACACCACGCCTTCCAAAAAGGCTTCATATAGTTGTGACGGATGTCGTGGTAAATAGCCACCGCTCGGAAACAACACCGCCCAAGAAACATCCGTTACTCTACCCCATAATTCATCGTTAATAAAATTACCAATTCTTCCCATTCCTAAACCAAATGGAATGAGTGGAGCAATAAAATCAGCTACCGCAAAGAATTGCCGTTTTTGTGCTCTAGCTGTCAACCACATCGCAACGATCACACCAATTAAACCGCCGTGAAATGACATTCCACCTTCCCATACACGAATCAGATAAAGCGGATCCTGTAAAAAAAGATCAAATTGATAAAATAGCACGTACCCAATACGCCCACCCAAAAATACACCTAAAAATCCATTGAAAAGCAAATTATCAAACTGCTCGGCACTCCAGCCGCTGTTAGGGCGTTTTACTCGACGCATTCCCAACCAGCGCGCAAATAAAAAACCGATCAAATACATCAAGCCGTACCAACGCAGCGCAATCGGTCCGACAGCAAAAATGACAGGATCAAATTGAGGATAGGTAAAAAATTCGCTATTCATAACCACTCTATTTAATAAACATATCTATCGCAATGGCAATCAACATCAACGCAAAATAACGTTTTAAGGTAGGAATCGGCAATTTGGTTGTTGTTGTCGCACCCAATTTTGAAGTAAAGAATGAGGTCGCGGTAATGCCGACCACCGCCGGTAAATAGACGTAACCCAAAGAGTAATCCGGCATATCGGCATTCCAGCCGCCAATAATAAAACTTAACATACCGGACAAACCAAGCAGCATTCCACAGAAAGCGGACGACCCAATCGCTTTTTTCATATCGATGCCACGAGAATTTAAAAACGGCACAATAAAACCGCCGCCCCCAATTCCGGCAGCACTGGAAGCGATACCAATCAATATTCCACCAACTACCGAAGCCGTTTTAGTCAATGTTTTCACTGCCTGTTTTGGCTTAATCGACAACGCCATTTTCAATGCAAGATAGACGACTAAACAGGCAAAAATTTTACTGGCAATCGCTTTATCCAGTTTGCCAATAAACAGCCCTGAAATAAATGTAGTTACCATAATGACAGGTGCCAAAATTTTCACGGCATCCCAAACAATATTGCCCAATTTATGGTGGCGTTGTGCGGAAGAAAAACCGGTAACGACAATGGTGGCGAACGAAGTGCCCAACGCTGATGACATCAATAAATTATCCGGAATGCCTGCCATCGGTAATAAATAGACCAGCACCGGCACAATAATTAACCCCCCGCCGATGCCGAATAACCCGGCGAGAAATCCGACAAGCGCACCGACCACTAAACAGATAAGAAAAAATGTGAGCATTGCTAACCCCTTGTTTTGTTAAACAAACGTTTTGGATATTTAGCGGAAGAAGAGCGTTTATTATTGGCGTAAGTACGCTTATTTTGAACGTTCTGATAATTTACCGGAGATGAAACAGCTTCATCTTCTCTTTGGCTAAATAAGACCGTTGAGAATTCTTTCATAATTTTGCGATAAACATCCCGTTTGAATGACACCACCTGTCTGACCGGATACCAGAAACTGACCCAGCGCCAACCGTCAAACTCCGGCGATGAGCCAACATTCATATTAATATTCTTTTCCGAGCTGACGAGTTGTAACAGAAACCAACGCTGTTTCTGCCCGATACAAACCGGACGTGAATCGTGGCGGATAAGACGTTTAGGTAATTTATAACGCAACCAGTGTTTTGAACTATAAATAATTTTGACATCGTTGGCGGTTAAGCCGACCTCTTCATAGAGCTCACGATACATCGCTTGTTCCGGCGTCTCTTTTGGATTAATGCCACCTTGAGGAAATTGCCACGAATTTTGATTATATCGCTTCGCCCAAAAGACCTGTCCCTTTTGGTTACAAATAACAATACCGACGTTAGGACGATAACCGTCGAAATCGATCACTATCGACAACCTTAAACTTACATTCAGATAAAAAAGATAACGTTGATTGTTTCATACTATCGTTTTTTTCTCAAGTTTCCGATTCGGCTCCATACACAAAATCACGCATTATCACAGATCTCATTCTGCTTTTATGATAGTATAAAATCTATCACTGATAATTGAAGCAAAAAGAGTTTAAGCAAATGAGCAAATCACACGCATTACAGACATTGATACATAATGTGTTTGCTTACTGCAAACGTGTCGCCGCTACACACTACAAAAAATGCCTTATGTTTATACTCTCACTGCTTTCACTTACTATCGTATTGTTGGTTACCGTTGATGTTGGCATCAGCTGGTGGGTAAAAGATCGTATCTATCGCAATATTGATCTTCTGCCTTATCGACCTTATGGATTGGTGCTGGGAACTTCAAAATATTTTAAAAACAATACGTTAAATCTATTTTATTATAATCGCCTATCCGCTGCTGAATCATTAATTAAACACCATAAAGTCAATTATCTGTTGCTCAGCGGTGATAATAGAACGCTCCAATACAATGAACCACAAAGAATGTTTAAAGATTTATTAAAAATGGGGGTACCGTCACAAACTATGTTTTTTGACTATGCCGGCTTTCGCACGCTTGATTCAGTTGTTCGTGCTGATAAAGTTTTCAAAGCACAATCTTTAACCATTATCACCCAGCGTTTCCATTGTGAACGAGCCTTATTTATTGCCAAACATTATGATATTGATGCTATTTGCTATGAGGCGGATAATCCAGAAGGCTATACTTGGGTGCGTTTTCGTGAATTTTTTGCCCGTGTGCAAGCAGTTTTAGATATTATGCTCGGTAAACAGCCCTATTTTTTAGGCAAACCAGAACCGCTACCGCCACCAATTTTGCCGCCCCCTGAAAAGTAATTCTTACGATAAAAATCGAACAAATACTCGCTTTTGGCTATTGTTCTTGCCTCAAGAAAACACGATAATAGCCCTCTTATTTTTAGCGATAGATCAATGATGAGTTATATTCTTTTAATTATCAGTACTGCATTAATCAACAATTTTGTGTTAGTCAAATTCTTAGGTTTATGCCCATTTATGGGAGTTTCCAAAAAAGTGGATACTGCTGTTGGAATGGGGCTAGCAACAACTTTTGTTTTAACTGTTGCTTCATTAGTTGCCTATTTGGTTGATCACTATATTTTGTTACCATTAAACGCTATCTATTTACGCACATTAGTCTTTATTTTAGTGATTGCCGTTGTCGTGCAATTTACAGAAATGGTTATTAATAAAACTAGCCCTACACTTTATCGCTTACTCGGTATCTTTTTACCGTTAATCACCACCAACTGTGCTGTGCTTGGTGTTGCTTTATTAAACGTTAATTTAGCACATAATTTTATCCAATCTGTTATTTACGGTTTTGGTGCTGCACTTGGTTTTTCTTTAGTACTGGTGCTGTTTGCTGCTATTCGTGAACGGATTGAAGCTGCCGATGTACCTTTTCCGTTTCGTGGTGCATCGATTGCTTTAATCACCGCCGGATTAATGTCTGTCGCCTTTATGGGTTTTAGTGGATTAGTGAGAGTCTGATGTCTTGGTTATTATCTCTATCCCCTTATATGTGGATTTTAATCAGTATTGCATTACTTGCTTTAATTTTCGGAGCCATTTTAGGTTTTTCCTCGATTAAACTGAAAGTAGAAGCTGACCCAATTGTGGACAAAATTGATGCTTTATTACCACAAAGCCAGTGTGGACAATGTGGTTATCCGGGTTGTCGACCTTATGCAGAAGCGATTGCCAATGGCGATATCATCACTAAATGCGTTCCCGGCGGACAACCTTTAGTCGAAAAATTGGCAGATTTACTCGGTGTGGATGCACCGCAAGGCGTATTTGAAGAAGAACCTGTGCCTAAAGTTGCTTTTATCCACGAAGAAATGTGTATTGGATGCACAAAATGTATTCAAGCTTGCCCAGTTGATGCCATTATCGGTGCTAATAAAGCATTACACACTGTTATTCCTGAGCTATGTACCGGTTGTGAATTATGCGTTGCTCCTTGTCCGACTGATTGTATTACGATGGAAAAAGTCAAACCTTCCCTCGATTCTTGGAACTGGAAATATGATCAAAAATTAATTATCCCTGTCGTGCAGGTACAACCGCAAAATGAGCCGGAGCAAGTAAAATCATAGGAAAGTTAAGATGTTAGATGATGTATTAATCAGAATAAATAAAAATCGATTATGGGATTTTCCCGGCGGGATTCATCCACCGGAAATGAAACAGCAATCGAATGGCACTAGACTTTCCCGATTAAAACTACCTAACACTTACTACATTGCATTGAAACAGCACTCCGGTAAAGCTGGTCAGCTCTTAGTTCAAGTTGGCGATTATGTACTAAAAGGGCAAGCCTTAACTCAAGGCGATGATTATCGCACGTTACCCGTACACGCTCCCACTTCCGGCACCATTACCGCTATCGGCGATTATGCTTCTTCACATCCGTCCGGCTTACCAGAAACGACTATCACTTTACAAGCCGATGGCAGAGATCAGTGGCATGAACGCCAACCTATCGAAGATTTTCTTACTGTACCGCCTGAACAATTGTTACAAAAAATCTATCAAGCCGGCATTGCCGGTTTAGGCGGTGCCGCGTTTCCGACTGCCTCTAAAATCGCCAGTGCAGAAAATAAAGTTAAATTATTGATTATTAACGGCGCAGAGTGTGAACCTTATATTACCTGTGATGATCGCTTAATGCGTGATCGCAGTCTTGATATTCTCGAAGGCATTCGGATTCTACGTTATATTTTACGACCACAAAAAGTGGTGTTGGCAATCGAAGATAATAAAACGGAAGCTATTGAGGCTATGCAACAAGCCTTATCCGGTGCTAACGATATTGAAATTCGCGTGATTCCAACCAAATACCCTTCCGGTGCGGCGAAACAATTAATTCAGGTTTTAACTGGTCTGGAAGTGCCGAATAATGGGCGCTCTTCACAAATTGGCGTGCTAATGAACAATGTTGCTACTGCATTTGCGGTAAAAAAAGCGATTATTGATGATGAACCATTGATTGAACGTGTAGTAACTCTAACTGGTGATAAAATTCCTCAACCTCGTAATGTGTGGGCAAGAATCGGGACACCGATTTACCACCTGTTACAACAAGCCGGTTATCAATATGATGATCGTTTCCCTATATTTATGGGCGGACCGATGATGGGATTTATTTTACCAAATCTCAACTCACCGGTAACCAAAGTGACTAACTGCCTAATTGCGCCGGATCATTTTGAATATCAGCCACCACCGCAAGAGCGTAATTGTATTCGTTGTTCTTCCTGTTCCGATCACTGTCCAATTAAATTGATGCCACAGCAACTCTATTGGTTTGCGCGCAGCGAAGATCACGAAAAATCAGAACAGTACAACCTAAAAGATTGTATTGAGTGTGGCGTTTGTGCCTATGTCTGCCCGAGCAATATTCCACTTATCCAGTATTTTCGCCAAGAAAAAGCCAAAATTGCAGAATTGAAATTAAAAGCAAAACTAGCGGAAGAGGCGAAAGTCCGTTTTGAAGCTAAACAAGCTCGAATGGAACGAGAAAAACAGGAACGAGATCGCCGAACTCAACTAGCGGCGGAAGCTCGTCGAGCAGAGATGGCAAAACAACAAGGCATTGACCCTGTGCAAGCTGCATTGGAACGTGTTCGTCAAAAACAGGCAACCAATGCAATACCACAAATCAAAACTATCATTAACGATAAAGGTGAAATATTGCCTGATAACAGCGATATTATGGCAGCTCGTAAAGCTCGCCGTTTAGCCAAACAGGCACAAACACAAACCGTTCAACTGACAGAGTTGGAAACAACGGATAAAGAGAATAAACAAGCCGCTATCGCCGCCGCCATTGCCAGAGCTAAAGCGAAAAAAGCGCAGCAAACGGAAAACAACAATAGTGCTGCCGAATCTTCAGTAACAGCTGAAAGCAGCGCAGATACCGATGCGCGTAAAGCCGCTATCGCTGCTGCCATTGCCAGAGCTAAAGCGAAAAAAGCGCAGCAAGCGGAAAACAGCAATAATGCTGTTGAATCTTCTTCAGCAGCAACTGAAAGCAGCGCAGATACCGATCCACGTAAAGCCGCTATCGCCGCCGCCATTGCCAGAGCTAAAGCGAAAAAAGCGCAGCAAGCGGAAAACAACAATAGTGCTACCGAATCTTCTTCAGTGGCAACTGAAAGCAGCGCGGATACCGATCCACGTAAAGCAGCTATTGCCGCTGCTATCGCCAGAGCTAAAGCGAAAAAAGCACAAACGCTTGCGGAAGCAGAAAAAGTCATTTTAATAACAACAGACGAAACATTAGATCAGCAACAAAGTCCTAGTGCTGATCATCATTCCATTGATAATCATCAGCATACAGATCCTAGAAAAGCGGCAATTGCAGCAGCAATAGCCAGAGCAAAGGCAAAAAAAGTAGCAAGAGAAGGAAATCAAGATAATGTTTAGAATGGCAAGTTCCCCTCACGTACATTCCCATAGTTTGACCGCCAAAGTGATGTTGTGGGTAATTGCAGCAATGATTCCGGCAATTATGGTGCAAATCTACTACTTTGGTTTCGGCACCTTAATTCAGCTGTTATTAGCGGTGATTTTTGCGGTTTTACTGGAGTGGATCGTAACCAGATTGCGCGCTAAGAAAAATTTTGCCGATTTATCGGATATGAGCGTGATCTTGACTGCCATTATTTTGGCAGTTGCCATTCCGCCTTATGCACCTTATTGGATCATTCTGCTCGGTATTTTTTGTGCTGTTATTTTAGGCAAACAGGTTTATGGCGGACTTGGGCAAAACCCTTTCAATCCGGCAATGGTAGGATATGCTATTTTGTTGGTGTCGTTTCCGGCACAGATGACCGCTTGGGCATTGCCGAATCATTTATTACTTGAACCGACCGGCTTTAAAGATGCTTATTTACTGATATTTCAAGGTGTTACCAGTGACGGTTACAGCTTACATCAACTGACCTCTACCATTGACGGTATTACTCAAGCAACCCCATTGGATAGCGTCAAAACCGGAATAAAAAATCATCTCACTTTGGGGCATATTGCAGATTCACCCATTTTCCAACACGATAATTGGCAAGATAGCCTCGCTATCACGATGGGAATCGGTTGGTGGCAACTTAATCTTGCCTTCCTTGTCGGCGGTCTTTTCCTAATTTGGAAAAAAGTGATTCACTGGCAAATTCCTGTCGCAATGTTGCTGACATTAACCATTTTTGCTACTGCAACTTGGCTGATTGCGCCGCAAACTTATCCATCACCGTTATGGCAACTCTTTTCCGGCGCAACAATGTTCGGTGCCTTTTTTATTGCTACCGATCCGGTAACGGCATCTATTACGCCAAAAGGAAAATTATTATTCGGTAGCTTGGTCGGGCTGTTACTTTACATTATCCGTTTCTACGGCGGTTATCCGGACGGGGTGGCATTTGCTGTTTTATTAAGCAACATTTGTGTCCCGTTAATCGATCATTACACTCGTCCCCGTCTTTATGGCCGCTAAGGAGAAAAAATGGCAACGCTAAAACGTACAACCATTAACTATGCTTTAATCTTAGCCTTTGTTGCTTTGGTTTGCACTTTAATCACATTGGCAATGTACTCATTAACACAAGATAAAATTCAACGAGTAATGGAAAATCAACAGAAACAACTTTTATCTGAAGTGCTACCACCAAATTTTGCTGATAATGATCTGTTAAAATCGTGCTACATTCCAAATAATAACAAGCAGTTAGCCGATATTTCTAAACTTTATTTGGCAAAAAAACAGAATAAAACCGTTGCTTATCTGTTTGAAACCACCGCACCGGATGGTTACTCAGGTAATATTCGTATTTTGGTGGCAGTAACACCAGAACGTGAAGTGTTAGGAGTCCGTGTCTTGGAACATCACGAAACACCTGGATTGGGTGATAAGATCGAAACACGGCTTTCCGACTGGATCTTAGCCTTCAGCAATAAACAATTTAATCTTAATGAGTTAGACAAATGGGCAGTAAAAAAAGATGGTGGTGAATTTGATCAATTTGCCGGCGCAACTATTACTCCACGAGCGGTTGTTAATGCAGTGAAAAAAGGGTTACTGCAATTACTCTCTCAACCATTTGCATTTAACCCTGAAGATTACAATCGTTGCAATTAAGTAAAGAGGTGTTGAATGAATCATAGTACTTCAGAAGTAACTACTCACACTGATAGCGCCAATTCCGTTTGGAAAACTTTGTTTATTCAAGGTGTATGGAAGAATAACGCCGCATTAGTACAATTATTAGGATTGTGTCCATTATTGGCAGTGTCCAATTCTGTTGCTAATGCGTTAGGGCTTGGTTTAGCAACAATGCTAGTGTTGATTTGTACTAACAGTATGGTTTCGCTATGTCGGCATCTTATTCCGAAAGCCATCCGCATTCCGATTTATGTGATGATTATTGCCTCAACTGTGACCATCGTCCAGTTGGCAATGAATGCCTATACTTATTCGCTTTATCAATCATTAGGGATTTTTATTCCACTCATTGTTACCAACTGTATCGTCATCGGTCGAGCCGAAGCCTATGCCTCAAAAAACAGTTTATGGCACGCAATGTTCGACGGTTTCTCAATGGGATTGGGAATGACGCTAAGTTTGGTCGTATTAGGCGCATTACGTGAAGCGATCGGTAGCGGCACGCTGTTCAGCGGTATGGAACAGCTATTCGGTGAATCGGCAAAGGCACTGAAAATCACTCTATTTCACGCCGACAGCCATTTTTTACTTGCGATTTTGCCGCCCGGCGCTTTCCTTGGCTTAGGAACACTGTTAGCACTAAAAAACATTATTGAACGGAACAAATAATGAACCAACAAAAAAGAATAGAAATTCTCACTCGTTTGCGTGATGCTAATCCGCACCCTACCACCGAATTAAAATATCATTCGGTTTTTGAGCTGCTGATTGCCGTTATTTTATCGGCACAAGCGACTGACGTTGGCGTAAACAAAGCCACTGCAAAATTATTTCCGATCGCGAATACACCGCAGGCAATTCTTGATTTAGGTGTAGATGGTTTAAAAAATTATATAAAAACTATCGGTTTATATAATAGTAAAGCTGAAAATATTATAAAAACTTGTCGAGTGTTAATTGAAAAGTATAATGGCGAGGTTCCGGAATCACGTGAAGCATTGGAATCTTTGCCGGGCGTTGGGCGTAAAACCGCAAATGTGGTGTTGAATACTGCTTTTGGTTGGCCAACGATTGCCGTTGACACCCATATTTTTCGTGTCGCCAATCGTACCGGTTTCGCACCTGGGAAAGATGTGCTCGCCGTTGAAAAAAAATTATTAAAAGTCGTTCCGGATGAATTTAAAGTCGATGTTCACCATTGGCTTATTTTGCACGGACGCTACACCTGTATCGCTCGTAAACCTCGTTGCGGTGCCTGTTTGATTGAAGATCTGTGTGAATTTAAAGATAAAACCGAATATTAAAAACTATTGGAGATAATATGACTACTCACACAGAAAGACAGACTTGGTCAAGCCGACTGACTTATGTTTTAACCGTAGCCGGTGCAACTGTCGGTTTCGGCGCTACTTGGCGTTTCCCCTATTTAGTCGGTGAAAATGGTGGCGGTGCTTATGTATTACTGTTCTGCATCGCAATGATTGTGATCGGCATTCCAATGATTCTGGTTGAAAATGTTATCGGTCGCCGGATTCGCGTTAATGCTATCGACGCTTTCAGCGGCAATATCCATCATAAACCTATCCCTCGCTATTGGAAACTTGTCGGTTATCTCAGCGTGCTCGGTGCGTTTTGTATTATGGCGTACTATATGGTGCTTGGCGGTTGGGTGATTAATTATATTGTCAGTTTGCTCAGTGGCGCTTTGGACATCAGCGCACCGATTACTGCCGACACCACGAAAAATTTCTTCCAAGCTACCATTATGGATAATCCGGCAATGATTAGCCTGTACACTTTTCTGTTTGTCTTGGTTAACTATGTGATTCTGGTGAAAGGGGTGATTGACGGCATTGAAAAATCGGTGAAATATTTGATGCCGCTGTTATTTATCTTTTTAATCTGTATGGTGATTCGTAATGTTACGCTGCCGGGTGCTTGGCAAGGCATTGTGTTCTATCTCAAACCTGATTTCTCTAAGATCACGCCACAGCTTTTCGTTTTTGTCTTGGGGCAAGTCTTTTTCGCTTTAAGTTTAGGTTTCGGCGTTATCGTTACGCTCTCCAGTTATCTGAAAAAAGGAGAAAATCTGGTACAAACTGCGGTGATTACCGGCTGCGTCAATACCATTATTGCGGTCTTGGCTGGCTTTATGATTTTCCCATCACTGTTCACTTTCGGTATCGCGCCAAATTCGGGACCAACCTTAGTATTCCAAAGTTTACCAATCGTGTTTTCTCATATGTGGGCAGGTAAGTTTTTTGCCGTGATCTTCTTTAGTTTATTACTGATTGCTGCATTAACTACTTCTCTTACCATTTATGAAGTTTTAATTACCGCCTTGCAGGAAAAAACGAAAATTAATCGCCGTTTAGCGATTCTCTTCGTTCTCGGCGCGATCTTCCTTCTCGGCAATGTGCCATCAATTTTAAGTTACGGTCCTTGGCACGACGTTCATTTCTTCGGCAAAAATATTTTTGATGCGTTTGATTTTGTCAGCGGCAATATTCTCTTTATGCTCACCGCACTATTCTGTGCTGTTTTTGTCGGTTTTGTAATGAAAGATGAAGCTAAACGAGAATTGAGATTAGGTGAAAATTCTAAATTGGCACAATGGTGGTTCAGCTATGTTAAATATATCGTGCCACTTGTCATTATTGTAATCTTTATCAGTAACTTAATTTAATTCGTTTTTGGCTTGAGAAGCCTTAAATTCTAGGTATTCTTCCAATTGTTCAATGGCGGCAAGACAACGTTGTCGCCGTTGTTGCAATAGTGCAAGCTGTTGCTGAAAGAGAGGTTTCTGCTCTCTCGGCGCTAGTTGTTGCTGTTGTTCCAAATCAGCAATGCGATCATTAAAACGCGTTAAAAATTCATAATATTTATGAATTCTCTCCTCTGCCGGTAATTGAAAAACATCATACTGTTTTTTCTCTGTTTTTTGTGGCTGAGCTGCTGCCGTTTCCGCTTTTTTCGCTGATCTTTCGGTGCGTTGCAAAGCCTCCAACAACACTCGGAACTGAATACTGATTTGCTCCGCCAAATAAGCAACCACCTCAACCTTATCTAAGGTTGCTAAGCGAGCGATATTTTGTTCAATTTGCGCAATGTAGTAGCGTAACGGCTGTCCCGATTCTGCAAAAACGGTACGTTCAAACTGCTGCTTAATAATCTGCTCACCGTCATAACGGTAGAAAAGCTGTAATTGTTGCTGTAATTGAGAGATGAGTTGTTGCTGATTTGTCATAATAGGATAAGGATAAGCACAAGATCCGGTGCGGCATTATCACCGCACCGATAACGGAAATTACATTTTTTCAACAGTTTTAATGCCTAACAGATCCAATCCCTGTTTTAACACTTTCGCCGTTAATGCGGCCAATTTCAAACGACTTTGTTTGACCTCTTCCGCTTGATTTAAGATTGGGCAATGTTCATAGAAGGAAGAAAATGCCCCTGCTAAATCATAAAGATAAGCGCATAAAACGTGAGGCGTACCCTCTTTCACTACGGTGTTAATCGCTTCTTCAAATTTCAATAAAGTTAACGCTAACTGACGTTCTTTATCATCCTTAATTTGAATTTCGCCTGCCAACTGCTGAAAATCAATGCCACTATTGGCAAAAATAGAACGGATACGCGTGTAAGCATACTGAATATAAGGTGCGGTATTGCCTTCAAACGTCAACATATTATCCCAATCAAACACATAATCAGTCGTGCGGTTTTTGGATAAGTCAGCATATTTCACCGCACCGATACCAACGACTTCCGCCACTTGATGCTGTTCTTCAGCGCTTAAATTGGTTGATTTCTCGCTAATCAATTTTTCTGCACGCTCTACCGCTTCATCCAACAGATCCGCCAATTTCACTGTGCCGCCGGTACGCGTTTTGAACGGCTTATTATCTTTACCCAACATCATTCCGAAATTGAAATGATCCCAAGTTACGCTTTCCGGCACATATCCTGCTTTACGCACAATTAACCAAACCTGTTGTAAATGTTGGCTTTGACGACTATCGGTAAAATAGAGAATACGGTCGGCGTGCAAAGTTTCATAACGATATTTTGCACAGGCGATATCGGTAGTCGCATAAAGATAACCGCCATCCTTCTTCTGAATAATAACGCCTAGCGGATCACCCTCTTTATTTTTAAACTCATTTAAAAACACCACTACTGCGCCATCATCTTTCACCGCTAATCCTTTTGCTTCCAAATCGGCAACAATGCCCGGCAACATTGGGTTATAAAGGCTTTCTCCCATAACATCCTTATCGGTAAGCGTCACATTTAGGCGATCGTAATTGCGTTGATTCTGTTTCATCGTAATATCAACCAACTTGCGCCACATCTTACGACAATATTCATCACCGCCTTGCAACTTCACCACATAACCACGAGCTTTTTCGGCAAAAACCTCATCTTCATCGTAATGTTTTTTTGCTTCACGATAGAATGCTTCCAAATCGCTTAATTCCATATCGGATGCATTTTCATTCTGCATTTTTTCCAAATAGGCAATCAACATCCCGAATTGTGTGCCCCAATCGCCCACGTGATTGGCGCGAATAACATTATGTCCGACAAACTCCAACGTACGCACTACCGCATCACCGATAATGGTTGAACGTAAATGCCCGACGTGCATCTCTTTTGCCACATTCGGCGCTGAATAATCCGCCACAATAGTTTGCGCTTTGACCGGCGAAATTAAAAAATGGTGATCCGCCAACATTTTATTGGTTTGTGTCGCCAACCAAGCAGGATTAAGAAAAATATTGATAAATCCCGGTCCGGCAATTTCCACTTTTTCAATCATTTCACCAAGATCAAGATTTTCCACCACTTTTTGTGCCAAATCACGCGGCGGCATTGCCAATTTCTTTGCTGCCGCCATCACGCCGTTTGCTTGATAATCGCCAAACTGCGCTTTGCTTGACGGACGAACCAAAGCTTCACTTTGCTGATCCGCACCGGCGGCAATCATTGCTTGTTTAATTTTTTCAGATAGAATGGTTTGAATATTCACAAATATATGCCTTATTGAATTTAAACGATAAATTTAAACCCGTAATGATACTAGGCTTTCCATTATCAGAAAAGTATAAAAAACAAAATACCCTCGCATTATGACTGAAGCAAAATTACTACAACAATTTCCTGAATTATCAGCTCAATTAATTGAAGCCGAAAAACTATTTGCGCAAATTCTCGCATTGACACAGCTGGATCGACTACATCTTGCTATCGATCATATTGCATTACGTGTCAATGATCTTGATACCGCTACCCGTTGGCAACAGGCACTTGCCGCTGATGCGGAACTGTTAAGCGACAATCAGATCAACGGTCGTCCGATTTACCTTTATCAACTGCCACAGCCGTTATTCATCCTAAATCAAGCGGTAAATATCGTTGAATTACCGTTTCCAAACCAAAAAAGGTATCCGCAACAAGGTTGGGAACATATTGAATTGGTTCTGCCCTTTTTAAAGAATGAATCAGTTGAGCAGTGGTTTCATCGTGCAGAAAATAAGCTTAAGATCGAATCCCACAGAATTATTTTGAAAAAAAGCTGTCATAAAGCAGATGGCGAAGGTTTACCAAATCCGGCACTTGCCATAAAATTAATGGATGAAAATAATTTTACAACAATCAAACTGCATCCTTTTTCAATTAAAGAAATCGTGATGTCAGAGCAGATATAGGAGAAAAATATGAAAAAGATCACTTTAGTTGCGAGTCTATTAGCGGCAGTTACATTAGCCGGCTGCTCCAATTCCGATCTCTACAGCGGCAGTGTATATAGCGGCGGACAAGCAAAAGAAGCCAGAGCTGTAAGTTACGGACGCATTGTTTCGGTACGTCCGGTCACCATTCAAGGTGAAAGCAATTCTCAAGGCGTTATCGGTACTGTCGGCGGCGGTGCTTTAGGTGGTATTGTCGGTTCAACTGTCGGTGGCGGTAAAGGTCAAGCTATTGCTACCGCTGTCGGTGCTATCGCCGGTGCGGTTGTTGGTAATAAAATTGAACAAAAATTAGATCAAACCAGCGGTGTTGAACTTGTGATCCAAAAAGAAGACGGACAACGTATTGCGGTAGTACAAAAAGCCGATCCTAGTTTTGTACCGGGTGCGAGAGTACAAATTGTCGGCAGCGGCGGTTCTCTAAACGTTTCCGTACTTTAATCCCTTTATCAGCGAATTACTGAGGTAATTCGCTTTTTTTCTATTTAAGGCAAATAACGATGTTTCAATTCACAGAACAACACCAACAGCGTTGCTCTCTGAATTCAAATTAAAAACACTCTATCCGCCGTCAATGGCGGAATTTAAAACCATTTAGGAGTTTTTGATGACTATGAAAATTCAATTATCCTCACAGCCGGCAGCTGAAGTTTGGGGAGAAAAGGCATTAATCTCATTTCAAAACGATCAAACCATTATTCACTTCACTGAAAAACAGAACATTAATGATATACAAAAAGCAGCTCGTAAATTACGTAACCAAAATTTCAAAGAGGTAGAATTAATTGGCGATAACTGGCAATTAGAACATTGCTGGGCATTCTATCAAGGATTTTATACTGCAAAACAAAACTTCTCTATTGAATTTCCTTGTTTAGCTGAAGATGATGAAGCGGAGCTTTATGAACGTATTCGTTGTAGCGATTTTATTCGTGAAATCATCAATTTACCTGCAGAAATCATCACTCCAACTGAATTGGCAAGCAGAGCAGCAAAATTTATTAGTGAACAAGCAGATAATTATGCCGTAAAAGGTTGTGTTAGTTATCACATTATTAGTCGTGAAGAACTGAAAGAACGTGGTTACAATGGTATTTGGGAAGTTGGTAAAGGTTCTCATAATAAACCGGCGATGCTGCAATTAGATTTCAATCCTAGCGGTAACCCTGATGAACCGGTGTTCGCTTGTTTGATCGGTAAAGGGATTACATTCGATTCCGGCGGTTACAGCATTAAACCGAGCAACAGTATGGACTCTATGCGTTCGGATATGGGCGGTGCAGCACTATTAACCGGCGCACTCGGTTTTGCTATTGCGCGTGGATTAACAAAACGAGTAAAACTTTACTTATGCTGTGCTGAAAATTTAGTAAGCAGTAAAGCTTTCAAATTAGGTGATATCATCAAATATCGCAATGGAGTTACTGTTGAAGTCTTAAATACCGATGCTGAGGGACGCTTAGTGTTAGCTGATGGTTTGATTGAAGCTTCTGCACAAAAACCGGATATTATTATTGATTGCGCAACCTTGACTGGTGCTGCCAAAATAGCTGTCGGCAATGACTATCACTCCGTACTCTCAATGGATGAACAGTTAGTTTCTGCACTTTTCAATTCAGCTAAAGAAGAAAACGAACCATTCTGGCGTTTGCCATTTGAGCCGTTTCATCGAGATCAAATCAGTTCATCTTTTGCCGATATTTCCAATACGGCGAGCGTAAATACTCCGGCCGGGGCAAGCACTGCAACCGCATTTTTGTCGCACTTTGTTGAAAATTATCAACAAAACTGGTTACATATCGACTGTTCCGCGACTTTCCGTAAAGCAGCAAGCCCATTATGGTCGGTCGGCGCAACCGGAATCGGAATGAAAACTTTAGCTAACTTATTAATTTCATTTGAAAAATAGGAAATCTTTATGGCATTAGAACGTACACTCGCAATCATTAAACCGGATATTATCGAACGCCACTTAATCGGAGCGATTATTTCGCGTTTGGAGCAGGCTCAATTTTCCATTGTGGCAATGAAAATGGTTCATCTAAATCAACAGCAAGCCGCCGGTTTCTATGCTGAACACGAAGGCAAGCCGTTTTTTGCAAATTTAATTGCCTTTATGACCTCTACGCCGGTAGTCGTTCTAGTGCTGGAAAAAGAGAATGCCATTGCGGACTATCGTGCCTTAATGGGGACAACCAATCCGGCTGAAGCCAATATGGGTACGCTACGCCGTGATTTTGCTTTAGATGGCAGTCGCAACAGCGTTCACGGCTCAGATTCCAGCCAATCAGCAGAAAGAGAAATTGCCTATTTCTTTACTTCAAATGAACTGTTTTAACCATAAAAAATGCGTGAGCTGTAGCTCACGCATTCTGTTCATTTAAATATATTCCAAGCGTTACACATTAAATCTAAAGTGCATTACATCGCCGTCCTGAACGATATAATCTTTTCCTTCCAAACGCCATTTGCCGGCTTCTTTCGCCCCATTTTCACCTTTATACTGCACGAAATCATCATAACTGATCACTTCTGCACGAATAAAGCCGCGTTCAAAATCGGTGTGAATCACTGCCGCTGCTTTTGGTGCGGTGGCACCGACTGATACTGTCCAAGCACGCACTTCTTTAACACCGGCAGTAAAATAAGTTTGTAAATTCAATAACTTATAACCAGCACGAATCACACGGTTTAATCCTGGCTCTTCTAAACCAAGTTCTTGTAGGAATTCAATTTTTTCATCATCCTCCAATTCAGCAATTTCTGCTTCAATCGCTGCACAAACTGGTACGACTACTGCCCCTTCTTTTTCAGCAATTTCACGCACACGATCAAGATAAGGATTATTTTCAAAGCCATCTTCATTGACATTAGCAATATACATAGTTGGCTTTAGGGTTAAAAAATTATAACTTTTAATCGCTTGTAACTCTTCCGCATCCAAGCCGATAGAACGTAACATCCCTGCATTTTCCAGCACCGGTAAACATTTTTCCATCACCGATAACTCAAATTTTGCCTCTTTATCACCGCCTTTGGCACGTTTTTGCAAACGCAAAATCGCCTTTTCACAACTTTCTAAATCTGCCAATGCCAATTCAGTATTAATGACTTCAATATCATCTGCCGGATCAATTTTTCCTGAAACGTGTACAATATCATTGTTTTCAAAACAACGTACAACGTGTCCAATCGCATCGGTTTCTCGAATATTGGCTAAAAATTTATTACCTAAACCTTCCCCGTTAGAAGCACCTTTCACCAAACCAGCAATATCAACAAATTCCATAGTTGTCGGCAATATGCGCTGTGGATTCACAATTTTTGCCAATTCATCCAAACGAGGATCTGGCATTGGTACCACACCGGTATTCGGTTCAATTGTACAAAACGGATAGTTTGCCGCTTCAATTCCTGCTTTAGTCAATGCATTAAATAATGTTGATTTACCTACATTTGGTAACCCAACAATTCCACACTTAAATCCCATAATTTATCCTTATTCAGCTCGGAAGCCATTCAAGCGATTCATCGCTTTTTCGACTCCCTCTTTCATTAAAATATCAATACAACTTTCTGCTTCATCCAGTGCTTTATCAATTAAGAGTTGATCTTGCGGGGTAGGTTTGCTTAACACATAATTCGCCACTAAACTTTTATCGCCGGGATGACCAATGCCAACGCGAAGACGATAAAAGTTTTTGTTATTTGCTAACTGAGAGATAATATCTTTCAAACCGTTATGACCGCCGTGTCCGCCACCAAGTTTCAACTTCACACTACCAGGAGGTAAATCCAGCTCATCGTGAATAACCAAAATTTCTTCCGGCAAAATACGATAAAAATTCACCAATGCGCCAACTGATTTTCCGCTTAAATTCATAAAAGTAGTCGGTACCAACAATCGAATATCCTTGCCTGAAACAGTTGTCATTGCAGTTTTACCGAAAAATTTATTCTCCTCTTTTAAGCTGACATTAAAACGGCGTGCCAAGCGAGTAATCATCCATTCACCTGCATTATGCCGTGTATCTTGATATTTACTGCCTGGATTTCCCAACCCTACAATTAATTTTATTTTTGCCACAATTCTTACCCTGTCGCTAAAATGGGCTGCTATTTTATGCAAAAACCCCTTTTTCTACAATCACAATCACGATTGATCATTTATCGGACGCAGTGAAATTTCTCCAATAGAAAAACTAAGTTGTTGATTATCTTCCGTATTCAACAATAGTTCCCCTTTATCATTTATTCCCTGCTCTATCCCAATAATGAATTGATTTTCCAATAATAATTTCACTTTCTTTTGATAAAATGCATCATATTGTCGCCATTGCGAAATAAAAGCCGATAATCCTTCTTGTTCAAACAAGGCTAATGCCCGTGCTAAATGTTGAATTAATTTAACAATCAATAAGTTACGATTTATATTTCTCTGCTTACTAATCATTGCAATTGGTTGATCTACTACAAATTTTTTCGGCAAATTGACATTTAAACCTAAACCGATTACTACCTGATTTTGTGCTAAATGCGGATTATGTTTCATCTCAATCAAAATCCCACCCAACTTTTTGCCATCTAACCAAATATCATTCGGCCATTTTAACTGAACTGAATGTAAGTTAAGCTCAGTCAATGCATGAGCTACCGCCATTCCAGCCGCCAAACTCAAGCCAGAAATATCACAATTTGTTGAGAAAATACGGTAGTAACTCATTATCACCTGTCCGGCAAACGGCGATAACCACTGACGACCACGCCGACCACGTCCAGCAAATTGATATTCCGCCAAGCAAACACTGTTATTTGATAATTTAGGCAAATTGTTTAATAAATATTGATTGGTAGAATCGATCACAGGCTGGATAAGCAACTGTTGTTGTGGCAAATTTTTTGTTAAAAACTCACTGTCTAGCACCTCTGCCGAAGCTAGCCAATAACACCCGTCCGTTTCACAACAAATTTCTATTCCTTGTTGATCTAATTGTTGCAAATCTTCCATAAGTTTTTGTTTTGTTATGGATAATTCTTGGCAAAGATCAGTATAAAAATGTTTTTTACCATCTGATAATGCGGACAATAACACAATCATTCCTTTTCCTTCCAATGCAAAATGGCGACAAAACCCGTATAATACACCGCATTTGTCTTTATCTCTATCGCTTATGCTATTAGATAAACCGCTATGTTGCGATAACCTTTACTAAGGAAAACGAATGAATCGTGTCTCTCAAACAATGTTAGTGCCGCACAGTGCCGAACAGATGTATCAGCTTGTGAATAATTATCAACGTTATCCTGAATTTTTACCCGGCTGTGTTTCAGGCAAAACCTTACATCAACAAGGCAATGAGTTGGATGCGGAACTGATTGTCAGCAAAGCCGGCATTCGTTTAGCCTTTACCACGCATAACACAATGCAACCGAATCAGTCGATACAAATGAAATTAGTGGAAGGTCCATTTAAACATTTAAATGGAGAATGGCGTTTCCTTGAGTTGGATGAATACAGCTCACAAATCAGCCTACAATTACAATTTGCTTTTTCTAATGCGTTAGTGGAAAAAATGTTCGGTAAAATTTTTCAACAACTCACTTCACAAATGGTGCAAGCCTTCAAACAACGTGCAAAGGAGATCTATCGTGTCTAACATTAATGTAGAAATTGCGTATGCTTTACCTGATCACCATTTTTTAAAAAAAATTCAAGTCACCGCAGGCAGCAATTTGCAAGCTGCGATTTTGCAATCAGGTGTTTTACAGATCTATCACGATATTGATCTTCGTAACAATAAAGTCGGTATCTTCGGGCGTTTAGCCAAGTTAACCGATATCGTACAGGAGGGAGATCGGATTGAGATCTATCGTCCTTTATTGGCTGATCCGAAAGAGATTCGCCGCAAACGTGCCGCCGAACAAGCCGCGCAACAACAAGCCAAAAAAGCACAAACAAAATAATTAGGAATGCCGTTATGACACACGCTTTTTGTTTACCCACAACCATTAATGCCGAAACTTTTCTTCGTGATTATTGGCAGAAAAAACCGCTTTTAATCCGTCAAGGTTTGCCGCAAATCATCGGAATGTTTGAACCGCAAGATATTATCGAATTGGCACAAGATCCGGATGCAACCGCGCGTCTTATCCGCACTGATATTGTACAGAATCAAGAGCTATGGCAACTAAAAACCAGTCCGCTATCAGCACAAGATTTTAGCAATCTGCCGGAGAAATGGTCGGTATTAGTGCAAAATTTGGAACAGTGGTCTCCGGAATTAGGTAAATTATGGCAGGCTTTCGCTTTTATTCCTCAATGGCAACGGGATGATATTATGGTTTCATTCGCGCCAAAAGGCGGTTCAGTCGGCAAACATTATGATGAATATGATGTTTTTCTGGTGCAAGGCTATGGTGAACGCCGTTGGCAACTGGGCAAATGGTGTGATCCTTCAACTGAATTTAAAGCCAATCAACCAATTCGCATTTTTGATGATATGGGGGAGTTAATTTTTGATGAAGTGCTGCAACCCGGTGATGTGCTTTATGTGCCGTCTCGCCTTTCTCATTACGGTGTTGCCGAAAGTGATTGTTTGACTTTTTCTTTCGGTTTGCGTTATCCGAATGCTGCTGATTTGCTGGAAAATTTGTGCAAAACGATTGAACATCACAGCGAACAAATCAATAGCAGTGACTTTGCTATTCCCTTCCGTTTATCACCGAAACCACAGCCGAATGGTCAATTAAATAGTGAGTCTGTTGCCAACTTTAAACAGCATTTGTTAGATTTATTAGCTAATTCATCCCAATTTGATGCCTTATTGCAACAAGCGGTGGCACAAACCGTCAGTGCTCGCCGTTATGATTTATTACCAACGGACGCAGAATATTATCCAGATGAGCTGCTCGAAATGTTGCAAGCTGGCGACAGACTCAGTCAAGATGCGAACTGCAAAATTATCTATACCGATAACGGCAATATTTTCATTAATGGTGAATGGATTGATGAGTTAAATGAAATAGAACAAACACTTTTGGCAGATTTTGCCAATGGTAAATCACTTGATTGGCAACGTTTACAAAAACTTTCCGCTGACATTTCTCTCGATTTATTATTAGACAGTCTATGCGATTGGCTCGACAGCGGTTGGCTTCTATTAGAGAGTGTTGATGATGTTTAACCGTGAAAGCCAACCAACAATTTATTCCATTAGCCAATTAAATCGCCTTGCAAAAGAGATCTTGGAACAAGAGTTGGGAAGCCTATGGCTGAGCGGTGAGATTTCTAATTTTACACAGCCAGTTTCTGGACATTGGTATTTTACACTGAAAGATAAAAATGCTCAGGTACGTGCGGCGATGTTTCGTATGCGTAATTTACGCGTTAATTTTAAACCACAAAATGGAATGCAAGTTGTGGTGCGTGCCAATATTAGTTTGTATGAACCGCGTGGTGATTATCAGATTATTGTGGAAAGTATGCAAACTGCCGGCGAAGGGCTGTTACAACAACAGTTTGAACAATTAAAAATGAAGTTGGCAGCTGAAGGTTTATTTGCTCAGCAATATAAAAAAGAGATTCCAGCACATTGTCGAAAAATAGGCGTTATTACCTCCGCTACTGGTGCAGCATTACACGATATTCTACAGATCCTACGTCGCCGAAATCCCGTGCTTGAAGTGATTATTTATCCAACTTTAGTTCAAGGAAAAGAAGCTGCTCAAGATATTGTCGCTAGTATCAAAATCGCCAACATCCGCCAAGAGTGTGATGTATTAATCGTAGGTCGTGGTGGCGGTTCACTTGAAGATCTCTGGTGCTTTAACGAAGAAATTGTTGCCCGAGCTATTTTTAGCTCACAAATTCCAATTATCAGTGCTGTCGGTCACGAAACCGATGTAACAATAGCAGATTTTGTTGCCGATTTACGTGCATCAACACCATCTGCTGCAGCCGAGTTATTAAGCCGAGATCAAAAAGAACTTTGGCAAAAAATTGATTATCTACAACAACGTTTAGAAATTGGTTTTACTTATAAACTCAGTCACTCTATCCAACGATTAGAACGTTTACAATTACGATTAAAAAATCAACATCCACAAGCTAGATTACAACTGCAACAGCAACAATATCTCTATTTGCAACAGCGTTTAAAACAAGCGGTTTCTAACTATTTACAACGCCGTCAACAATCACAAACATCATTATCTAAACGGATTTCACAGTTACCGTTAACATTAAAAATTGAAACGCAACAGCAAACGGTTAACCAATGGGAAGTTCGCTTACATACAGCAATAAATACATTTATACAGCAGAAAAAACATAAATTAGCCAATCTCGGTGGTCGTTTAGATAACATCAGTCCATTAAAGGTATTACAACGCGGTTATACTGTTACCACATCAATGAATACAGAGTTAATCGACAGTATTAAACAGGTAACAATCGGGCAAGAAATCATCACTCGAACTGTTGACGGCAAATTGATCAGTCAAATTACTCGAATTGAACCATTACCGGACAGAAAAATCTAAAGACAAGTATTATTTCTGCCATAATAGGAAGCATTATGACAAAAGCCTATTACCAAATTGCCCTGCTGTTTAATGCCAACAAAGTTTATGATCGTGAAGTGATGGCAGGTATCGGTGAATATATTCAAACCTCTAAAACAGCGTGGAATGTCTTTCTGGAGGATGATTTTATTCATCGAGAATTAAGTCTAGATCAACGCCATTTGGACGGTATTATTGCAGATTTTGATAATCCGGAGTTAGTACAAAAATTACAACATTGTCCTATACCGGTTGTAGCGGTTGGCAGTTCCTATCAAAATCCTCAACATTATCCGCAAAATGTTCCCTATATCGCCACTGATAACGACGCTATTTTACAAGTAGCATTTGAACATTTGCAACGAAAAGGCATCAATCATTTTGCTTTTTACGGCTTACCCAATCCTGGTTTTCAACACTGGTCAAATGAACGCCGAATGGCATTTGAACGCATAATGAAAAACAACAATTATCAACCGGAAATCTATCTTGGACAAGAAACGCACGCTGATAATTGGCAACAAGCTCAACAACAACTTAGTGAATGGATTACTGCATTACCAAAACATACCGGAATCATTGCCGTAACCGATGCACGTGCCAGACATCTGTTACAAACTTGTGAGCTGCTGGATATTCCCGTACCTGATCAACTCTGTATTATCGGAATTGACAACGAAGAATTAATTCAAGCATTTTCTCGTGTTTCACTTTCATCAGTCGTACAAGGCACTAAAAATATGGGTTACCAAGCGGCAAAGTTGTTACACGCCCAATTAGAAAATCGCCCGATTAAACAATACCAATATTTAATTCCACCATTACGCATTGAATCTCGTACTTCAACTGACTATCGTTCAATTCAGGATCCTTTAGTCATTCAGGCTTTGCATTATATCCGAGTTAATGCTTGTTCCGGCATTAAAGTCGAGCAAGTTTTGGATTATGTTAAGGCTTCTCGTTCTAACCTAGAAAACCGTTTTCGTATTGAAACTGGCAAAACAATTCATCAAATATTGCATAATGAAAAAATGAACAAAGCCAAGCAGCTACTGACAGATACGGATATTGCTATCCAAGAAATTGCTGAAATATGTGGTTACCCTTCCGTACAATATTTTTATTTCGTTTTCAAAAAAGAGTTCAACCAAACGCCAAATGAATATAGATTGCAAAAATCACGCCAAATACCTCTAAATGAGTACAAAAATAAATTGTATAACTTATTGATTAATATAATTTAATTACCCATAAATGGGTATTAATAATAACTTACCTCCTATTTTTGCCACAATCGTGTAAAACTTTTTGATTAATCTCAAAAAAACAGCATAAAACCTTAGAAATTATAGCATTATTTGATAAAGTAACTTTTATTTACGGCTTATTTTGTCTTTCTCTTTTCTGTATAAAGTATAGACAATTGTTAGCTTTTTGTTATGTGAATAACTTTATGTTGGGGTAATTATCGTGAGAACTTTAAAACAAGCATTGTTTGTAATGCTAGCTGGAATAGCAACTATAAGTGCTATGTCCGCTTCTGCTGAAGATAAAACAGCTAATCCGGTACCGGATCAGAATCAACTGAATAATGACAAATTCAAAGATATGAAATTTGACATTGATAAAGTTGCCGTTCGCAATGATCTTTTTGCAGAAAAATATCCACTTCAATATCAATCTTGGTTAGGTACCAGCCAATCTGAAGAAATTGGTGATGCATTAGCGGAAGATCCTCGATTAGTAGTGCTTTGGGGAGGTTATCTGTTTTCATCAGAATATAATCATCCTCGCGGTCACTATTATGCGGTAACCGATGTACGTAATATCTTGCGTACAGGTGCCCCAAAAGATGAAAACAGTGGACCTCAACCAGCTGCTTGTTGGACTTGTAAAAGCCCGGATGTTGCTCGTTTAATTACTGAAAAAGGCGAAGATGGCTATTTCGGTGCAAAATGGGCAAAATGGGGTAACGAAATTGTTAATCCTATTGGTTGTGCCGACTGCCACGATACTAATTCAAAAGAGTTCGCTGAAGGTCAACCAGCTTTACGCATTGCTCGTCCACACGTTTTACGCGCTTTAGATAAGATTAATTGGAATTTTGAACGTTCCGATAAAACCGATAAACGTGCTGCTATTTGTGCTAACTGCCACGTTGAATACTTCTTCGCCGGAGATAAAAAAATCGTTACTTTCCCTTGGCAGAACGGCGTAAGCGTTGAACAGATGGAAAAATATTATGATGATCTCCAGTTTAAAGATTGGACTCATTCACTATCCAAAGCACCAATGTTAAAAGCACAGCATCCTGATTTCGAAACTTGGACGATGGGAATGCACGGTAAAAATGGTGTGACTTGTGTTGATTGCCATATGGCAAAACAACAAACCGCAGATGGTCGCGTATTTACTAACCACAACATTGGCAATCCGTTCGATAACTTCCAAAATACCTGTGCTAATTGCCACGATCAAAGCAAAGAAAAACTACAAAGTATCGTTAATTCACGCAAAGAACGCGTACAGTCCGCAATGATCAAACTTGAAGATCAACTGGTTCACGCCCACTTTGAAGCAAAAGCCGCGTGGGATGCCGGTGCGACTGAAGCGGAAATGAAAGATGCCTTGCAAGATATCCGCCACGCACAATGGCGCTGGGATTACACTTCTGCCAGCCACGGATTCTATATGCACGCACCTGAAGTTGCTTTGGAAGTCTTAAGTTCCGGTTTGGATAAAGCAGCAGATGCACGTCGTAAATTGGCTGTTATTCTTACCAAACATAACGTAAAACAACCGGTTGCTATTCCTGATATTTCTACTAAAGAAAAAGCACAGGCTGCAATGGGCATTGATATTGAAAAACAGAAACGTGAAAAAGAAGAGTTCTTAAAAACGGTTGTACCTCAATGGGATAAAGAAGCTAAAGAGAAAGGTTTATTACCTGCTGATGCAAAATAAATTTTGGTCCGGTTGCTCGTTATGAGCAACCGCTTAAATCAGGATTTCCTTGAGGATAAGAAAATGAGTTTTTATATGTCTTTTAAAAAAGTGCTGTTTGTTACGGCTTCTCTGCTGCTTGCCGTTAATGTTTCGGCACAGGAAACAAGTAACACAAACGGTGCAAATACGTTAAGTTACCAACCGCAGTTGGAAAATCAACGTGATCCGAATCAATACTGTGCGAAATGCCATAAATTTAATGATCAACAATTTCACGGCACCCACTTGAGCAAGTTAAACCCGAATAACGGCAAGCCGATTAATTGTGTCAGCTGTCACGGTAAAATTTCCGAAGATCACCGTCGTGGCGTGAAAGATGTGATGCGTTTCCACGGCGATATTTTTGACGGCAAAACACCGATGTACACCGTTCAGGAACAGAACCAAGTCTGTTTCGCTTGTCATCAACCGGAAAAATTACGGGAAAAATTCTGGGTTCACGATGTTCACGCAATGAAATTGCCTTGTGCAAGCTGCCATACATTACACCCGGAACACGACGCAATGAAAGGTATCGAACCGAAACAACGCGTTAAATTATGTGTCGATTGCCACGGTAAACAACAGGCGCTTCGTGAAGAAAAACAGAATCAAGCGAATAAGGAAAAATGATGAATTGTTCACGCCGTAACTTTGTTTCGGGTATGAGTGCATTGATGTTGGTTGCCGGTACCAGCAATAAAACCTTGGCGGTTGCACTCTCCGAAGAAAAAAATAAACGCTACGGAATGCTGCACGATGAACGCAGTTGTATCGGTTGTACTGCCTGTATGGATGCTTGTCGTGAAGTCAATCAAGTTCCTGAAGGCGTTTCCCGCTTACAAATTATTCGTAGCGAACCTTATGGGGAATTTCCGGATGTGGAATATGAATTTTTCCGCCATTCGTGCCAACACTGCAGCAATGCCCCTTGTGTTCACGTCTGCCCGACCGGTGCTTCATTCATTGATGCCAAAACCGGTATTGTCGATGTGAATAAAGATTTATGCGTAGGTTGTCAGTACTGTATTGCCGTCTGCCCTTATCGTGTTCGTTATATCAATCCGATTACCAAGGCAGCGGATAAATGTAACTTCTGTCGCGATACCAATTTGGCAAAAGGTAAACTGCCTGCTTGCGTGGAATCTTGTCCAACGAAAGCGTTAACCTTTGGTGATTTGAATGATCCTCATAGTGAAATCAATAAAAAAATTCACCAACAGCAGGTTTATCGTACCAAAGTGGAATTAGGCACAGAACCTAACTTGTATCACATTCCAAGTAAACACGGGGAGATCAGACGATGAACAGTCCTTTTCATTTTCCATCCCTCGTGTGGGATGAAATTATTGCGATTTACCTTTTCTTATTAGGTATTTCCGCCGGTGCAACAATGATTGCGGTATTGCTCAAACGCAGCGGTATCGCCGGCAATCATCCCAGTGAAAATAATATTATTCGCTGTGCCGCCATTATTGCACCGACAACATTGCTGTTAGGTTTAACCATTTTGATTTTCCATTTAACTAAACCTTGGACTTTCTGGTATTTGATGTTCAACTACCACCACACTTCTATTATGTCGATGGGGGTAATGCTGTTCCAAGTTTATATGGTATTTCTGCTTTTATGGTTAGCTTTTATTTTTAAAGCATTAATAGCTCAACTGATTAAGCGCTTTTTGCCGAAACTCGCTTTTATCAATAACATTATTGAAAAGTTGGAACGTTTTAGTTCTCCGGTAGAGATTATCCTTGTTTTCCTTTCTGTTTTATTAGGTGCTTATACCGGTTTCTTGTTATCGGCATTAATCAGTTATCCAATGCTGAATAATCCTGTTTTGCCGGCATTATTTTTAGCTTCCGGAACCTCTTCCGGTATTGCTGCATTAATGATTGCTGCATTGCTCTTTACCAATGAAAGTTCTCATTCTCCGGCATTGACTTTCGTCCATAAATTTGAATTGCCGGTAGTATTAATTGAAACATTTCTACTTTTTGCATTCTGTATCGGATTATTCCTCGGTGGCGGTCAAAAAACGGTTGCACTTTATAATGCAATCGGTGGTGGTTTTTGGTCTTATGTATTTTGGATAGGTTTAGTAGGTATTGGCTTAATTGCTCCACTTTTCCTGAATGCAGTAGCACCTGAAACATTAAAACATCGCAAAGGCTTTATACTCTTTGTTGCCGGATTAAGTTTATTCGGTGTGCTTTGTTTACGTTTTTGGGCATTATATGCAGGACAAATGACACTTGCCTAAAATGCAAAAGCCTATAAGCTTCGACCTACTTCCGTTACAAGAAGTAGGTCATATTTTAATATTTATTTTCTGACAATAACTAAAAATGTTGCCTGAACTCGGATTTTTAAGTTTACTCATTGTTGTTGCTTTGACGTTTTGTTTAGCTTTTATACCAGCTTACGGTCTATGGCGAAACAAACACGCTTTCGCACAATTGGCTTATCCGTTAAGCATTCTCTATGCTATTTTCTGTACGATAACACTAATAGCATTGGCATATGCATTTGCGAATAATGATTTTTCACTTGAATATGTCGCGCAACATTCTAATTCCAACCTGCCATTATTTTATAAAATTGCTGCAACTTGGGGTGGTCACGAAGGTTCAATGCTGTTTTGGCTCTTTTCACTTTCACTCTGGACAGCACTGTTTGCTCATTATAATCGTCATAATGATCAGCGTCTTATCATCTCAACGCTAGTACTAATGGGAATGATCAGCTTTTGTTTTGCGGTTTTTATTCTGTTTTTATCTAATCCTTTCAATAGGTTATTTCCAGTTCCACTTGAAGGACGTGATCTCAATCCAATGCTACAAGATATTGGTTTGATCATTCATCCACCATTGCTCTATCTTGGTTATGTCGGTTTAGCGATCAATTTCTCATTGGTTATTGCTGCTTTAATTTATCAAAAATTTAATGCCGCATTCGCACGATTATGCCGTCCTTGGGTTCTAGGTTCTTGGGCATTTTTAACTATTGGCATTGTATTAGGTTCTTGGTGGGCTTACTATGAACTCGGTTGGGGTGGTTGGTGGTTTTGGGATCCGGTAGAAAATGCTTCATTGATGCCGTGGTTAATCGCCACTGCACTGTTACATTCACTTATTATCTATGAGAAACGAGGAATTTTACTCTATTGGGTGGTATTGCTCTCAATTTTTGCCTTTTCCTTGAGCTTATTGGGAACATTTATTGTTCGTTCAGGCGTCTTAGCATCGGTACACGCATTTAGCATTGATCCGCAACGCGGACACGCTTTATTAACAATCTTTCTGCTGTTCACGCTATGTGGGCTATTATTATTTGCTTTACGCATCAAAGAGTTACATTCTATTGTCAAATTTCAACTGATCTCAAAAGAATCCGCATTTTTATTCGCTAATATTTTATTCAGCCTTACAACATTTATTGTCTTCACCGGTACGTTTTATCCAATGATCTACCATATGTTAGGTTGGGGAACAATTTCTGTCGGTACGCCTTATTTTAACCGGCTCATCGTGCCATTAATTTTTATCCTTATGATATTAATGCTATTTTCACCATATTTACACTGGCAAAAACTCCCATTTTCATCAATTAAAAAAGTCACTTTATATCTGTTTCCAGCAGTAGTCATTACATCCTTTCAAATACTGGTAGAGCAGAATTTCAACTTCTCTTTACCTTCAATTTGGGCATTTATTAGTCTAAGTTTGGCTTGGTGGTTGCTACTCAATACTCTCTGTTCTTCGCAATGGAAAAATAAAAAACAATGGTCAATGCGCTTGGCACACTTAGGCATTGCTATCAGTATTATCGGTGGCACAATGAGTAACTATTATGCCAAAGAAATTAGCGTTAAAATGTCTCCCGGCGACACACAAACATTGCATAATTATCAATTTACTTATCTTGGTTTCCGCAATGAAATTGGTCCAAACTATACCGCAGAACGAACGTTTTTCGTGATTAGTCAACAGGACAGTCTCATTGCTGAGATAAGTGCTGAACGTCGCTATTATGATGTGCGTACAATGAATATGAGTGAAGTGGGGATAAAATGGGGATGGTTATCCGATCTTTACATCGTAATGGGAAATAAAATTTCAGCAAATGAATTTGCATTCCGCTTGCACTACAAGCCCTATATCCGTTGGTTATGGTTTGGCGGATTATTAGCAATGTTGGGAGGTTTTATTGCCGTTTGGAACGCTAGAAAACCAAAACTAAAAGGTGAAAAATGAAACGTTGGTTACTCTTTATTCCGGCACTTTTTATTTTAGCATTAGCTCTCACCCTATTTTTAGGAATCAGCCAAGATCCATTGCAAAAAATGAAATCACACCTCAATAAACCGTTGCCACCATTTTCCTTGCTTGATTTACACGATCATCATCGCCATTGGCAGAATCAAGATCTGCCACAAAATCAAGTTTTCCTAATCAATATTTGGGGTAGCTGGTGTCAATTTTGCAAACAGGAGTTCCCTTTATTGAAGAAAATAGCGCAACAACATCAACTACCGATTGTTGGTATTAATTATTTAGATAAACAAGAAAATGCGGTGCAAACATTACAGCAGCTTGGCAATCCATTCACTATCAATGCCTTCGATAATAAAGGAATGTTTGCAGCAGAATTGGGTATCAACGGTGCGCCTTATACCTTTATTATCGATAAAAATGGGAAAATACGTTATTTTTTTGAAGGTGGTGCGATTAATGAAACGATTTGGCAACAACAGATGTTACCGTTAATTCAACAATTACAAGCGGAATAAGAGAGGCTTTTAATGAAAAATTTCATATTTTTACTGCTCTGCTGCACTGCTTTTGCACGCGCTGAAATTGTTGAAACCTTTCAATTTCATTCAGAAGAGTCACAACAACGGGCGATTTCGTTAGCAAAAACGTTGCGCTGCCCGCAATGCCAAAATCAGAATTTAGTCGAATCCAATGCGGAGGTTGCCGCTGAATTGCGCTTGGAAGTTTACAAGATGGTTAATCAAGGTAAAAGCAATGATGAAATTATTCAAATAATGACGCAACGTTTCGGTGATTTTGTGCGTTATGATCCGCCTTTTACCTCCAACACATTTTTACTTTGGTTAATTCCATTGGTTGCCGGCATCATCGCCTTATTCTCTTCACTTTTTTATTTAAAAAAACGAAGAGAAATCACATTAGATCCGCAACAGCAACAGAAAATCGCAGATTTTTTACAACAACGGGAACAGAATGGCTAATTTAGTTTTTTTCGCAGGTGTAGTTGTTTATCTACTGATTTTAGTCGTGATTTTTTATTTACATTCTCCGACCGAGAGTGAGGATCGACATAATCAAAAACTGAATAATCAATTATTGCAACAACAGTTACAACAACATAAATTTAAGGAAAATGAAGCACTTGCCAATGAAATTGTCTATCGCTTTATGCAAGATCAGAAAGATGAAGAAATTGCCAACAGTATGGCAGATTATTCTAAAAAAATTGCTTGCGGCATTGGTGTGATTATTCTGGTGGTAATGGTGGGTTATTATTTATATAGCGGTAGACTGCAAATGCTAAATCAACAACAGACTACGCAAACAGAAAACAGCCAAATAGAAAAGCAAGAAACAACCACAGCCAGCCTCAATGACGACAATATTATTGCGATTCAAAATAAAATTCGCACCGATCCGAATAACGGGGAAAATTGGTATGAATTAGGTTTAGCTTATGCACAAAATAATGAATTTAATAACGCTATCGAATCTTACTCTCGTGCAACCGTATTATTGGGTAGAAAACCTTATATTTTAGGTGCTGCCGCTACTGCACTTTACTATAAAGATCAACAACATATATCACCTCAAGCGCAACAATGGTTGGATGAAGCATTACAGCTTGATGCGCAAGATACCGCTTCTTTATTATTATTGGCGAATGATGCTTTTAAGCAGGCGCATTATGGTTTAGCGATCAATTACTGGCAGAAAGTGTTGGACAGTCATCGAAAAGTCGATCGTAAGCTATTGATTAACCTTATACAAATCGCCGAAGAGAAACAAAAATTGATAAAAAAATAGTTGCAGCCGAAAAACTGCAACTATTTAAAAATATCAAGAATTTTTGCTAACTGATACGCTGCAACCCTGCCGCCAAATCGGCAATCAGATCTTCGCTTGCTTCCAAACCGACGTGAATTCTGACTAAACTGCCGCTCAATTTACGCTCAATATTCGGGCGAATTTTCGCAATTTCTTCCGGCTGATTAACCAGAATTAACGATTCATATCCTCCCCACGAATAAGCCATACTGAATAAGCTGAAATGGTCAAGAAATTCAGCCACCTCTTGATCATTCAAGCGTTTATTTAATTCAAACGAAAATAATCCACTGGCACCGCTAAAATCTCGCATAAAAAACTCGTGTCCGGGACAGCTTGGCAATGCCGGATGATAGACGGTTTTCACTTGCGGTTGTTGTGCCAGCCATTGCGCAATTTTAATGCTGCTTTCGCCTTGCTGCTGCAAACGTAATGCTAAGGTTCTAATCCCTCTTGCTGTTACATAAGCGGTATCTGCATCCACCATTTGTCCCATCAAATAGGATTGTTCCCTTAATTGATCCCACGTCCGTGCATTTGCCACAGCCGTACCAATCATCGCATCGGAATGCCCCACTAAATATTTCGTCCCTGCTTGAATTGAAATATCAATATCGTGCTGCAATGCAGGAAACAACAGTCCTCCTGACCAAGTATTATCGATCATAATTACAATATCAGGCTTTTTTGCTCTCACAGCTTGAACAATAGCTGGAATATCAGCTACTTCCATTGTTAAAGAACTAGGAGCTTCTAAAAATAACACTTTTGTATTATCTTCAACTAAATCAGCAATTTTCGCTCCCGTCATTGGATCATAAAAAGTAGTACTGATCCCCATTTTTTTCAAAATGATATTACAGAATTCTTGAGTAGGCTCATATGCCGCGCCAGTTACCAAAATATGATCTCCTTGCTGTACAAACGCCAACAGACTGTTACTAATCGCTGCTGCTCCGCAAGGATAAAGATAACAACCGGCCCCTCCCTCCAATTCGCACATCAGATCTTGTAAAGCGAAATGTGTTAATGTACCTCTACGACCATAAAATAGTGCCTGTTTTGCTCTTTCTTGAGCTGCTTTTTTCTTATCTGCCACTGAATCAAACACTAATGAAGATGCTCTCTGAATAACAGGGTTAACACTCCCTTGCGTAACTCTTTTTCCTCTACCAGCGTGAATCAAATGAGTGTTTTTTTGTTGTATTTGCGTTACCATAATTAAACCTCTTTTTGGTACATAAATCGATTAAACATTAATTGATTTGATAGATAAAAACAACTGTATATTTAGAGGTAAAAGCGGTATCTTTTACTGCGTTAAAACAATGATGGTTTTAAAAATATTGTTTTAGTTTTATGATTAATTAGATATTCTCAAGGAGATAATTATGGTATTAGTAGCTCGTCAAGCACCTGATTTCACAGCTTCAGCAGTTTTAGGTAACGGTGAAATCGTTGACAATTTTAACTTTAAAAAACACGTTGAAGGCAAAGCAGCAGTAATTTTCTTCTGGCCATTAGACTTTACTTTCGTTTGTCCATCAGAAATTATTGCATTCGACCACCGTTATCAAGAATTCAAAAAACGTGGTGTTGAAGTTATCGGTGTTTCTATCGACTCTCAATTCACTCACAATGCATGGCGTAAAACTCCTGTAGATCAAGGCGGTATCGGTGAAGTTCAATTCGCAATGGTAGCAGACGTTAAACACGCAATCGCTCAAGCATACGGTATTGAACACCCTGAAGCCGGCGTTGCATTACGTGCATCATTCTTAATCGACAAAAACGGTGTTGTTCGTCACCAAGTTGTTAACGATCTTCCATTAGGACGTAACATCGATGAAATGCTTCGTATGGTTGATGCGCTTGCATTCCACGAAGAACACGGTGAAGTTTGCCCAGCGCAATGGTCAAAAGGTAAAGAAGGTATGAAAGACAACCCAGAAGGCGTTGCAGCATACTTGAAGAAAAATGCAGATCAACTTTAATTCTGTCATTCTAAGTTAGATAAACCCTGCTTCGGCAGGGTTTTTAGTTTCCGTATTTACTTAATTCAGCCAACAACTAAAAGTAACTTAAAGAAATTATCATTAAGTATATAGTTAATATCAAACTAATCGCAATTAACCTATAAATTCATCAAAATTACACTACATCAATAAACTTTTCTTTATTTATATCTTTAATAAACTATTATTACATCCAATATTGCTATACAATAATCCAATTTCTTAGTTTAGGGGACGATTTTATGCCTAAAATACTTCTGGTCGATGACGATGTCGAATTTACAAGTTTACTTGCTGAAGTTTTAGCAATGGAGAGCTTTGAAGTTGAAGTAGTACACAACGGAGAAGACGCATTACATACTTTAGATCTCAGTTATGATCTTATTCTATTGGATATTATGATGCCTAAACTTGGTGGTATCGAAACCTTAAAGCAGATTCGTCAAAAATACACTACACCGGTGTTAATGTTAACTGCTCGTGGTGATGATGTTGATAGAATTTTAGGTTTAGAGCTCGGTGCGGATGATTACCTCTCAAAACCGTTTAACGATCGTGAACTTGTTGCGCGTATCAAAGCGATTCTTCGCCGAGTAACGAAAGTGCCGACACCACCTAATGTCAGCCATATCGAATTGAATAACGGTGATGATCAAAAAACATTATATTTTGATGATATTGTGTTGTATCCGGGTCGTCAGCAGGTGATATATCAAGGTAAAGATTTGGAATTAACCGGTACGGAATTCGCCTTATTGTCGATGCTTATTCGTAATCCTGGGCATATTCTCTCACGTGAACTGCTTTCAATTGAAATTTTAGGTAAACGCTTAACACCATTTGATCGTGCAATTGATATGCATATGTCCAATTTGCGTAAGAAGTTACCACCGAGAAAAGATAATTTACCTTGGTTCAAAACCTTAAGAGGAAGAGGTTATCTTCTTGTTACTCAACAATAATGATATTTGATTTTGGTAAAAGCCCTCAACAATGAGGGCTTTATCTTGTAAGACGATAATTTATTTTATCAATTTCTCACGCTGTTTCGATTCGCAAACAACACCTAGAGAATTGAGCTGATGTAGATAGAGATTACAGTTTTAAAATAATATATTCGACTGCCACAAACAATAGCTTTTAAGCGTTAAGGAAATTTTGATGAAAAATGCAATATTACGACCATTTACTTCCCTGACCGGTCAAATATATCTCTTTTTTATATTAATTTTCTGCATTGCATTTACCATCGCTGTTATTTTACCTTCTTTTGATTCCCGAAATTACTCCTTAATCGAATCAAGAGAATTAAATGATTACAATAGTATCGTTTTTTCTATAATGGAAAAGATGAGTTCTACAGATGTATTAAACATAAAAAATACGGATAACTTCTTAGAAAAAAAATATAATTTGAATTTTGCTTTTATTAACAGTGACGATGTTATTTTTAGTAAAAATTATGAAGACTTGGTGAATTTAAGAGATTTTATCTACCACTCAAACAGCCCCTTAATTCCACAAAAAAAGCAATTTGATGATTCTCAAATCATAGGTCCGTTCCAAATTAAATTAAACAATAATGCCAATGACTTGGATAAATTAGATACTTACCGTATTTATTTTATCAAGCCGATCAAACCACTTTCTCCTATTATCCAAGCATTTTTTGACAAGCCGGCTTTAATGCTGATTATTATTGTTATTTTAACCGCACCGTTATTATTAATCCTCTCTTATCGAATTACTAAACCTATTATTGAATTACGTAGAGCAGTAAATAATGTTGCTGTCGGTAATTTTTCCATTAATACCGATCTTGAAAAAAATGGTCCTAAAGAGATTCAGGCTGTGGGAAAAAGTTTCAACCAAATGGTAACAGCAATAGATAATCTCTTAAACTCGCAAAAAAGAATGTTGTCCGATATTTCTCACGAATTAAGAACACCGTTAGCACGCTTAAAATTATCAGCCGCAATTCTGCGTCGCAAAAATGGCGAAACACCGGAATTGACCAGAATTGAAACCGAAGCAGAACGCTTAGAACAGATGATTAGTGATATTTTAAATATTTCCCGTCAACAGATTAACACCCATCTTGAACACGAAATATTTCCTATTGAGGAAATTTGGGAAGATGTGCTCGAAAATGCCCGTTTTGAAACGGAACAATCAAAACAGCAGCTCATTATTAATAATCAAATAAAACATCCTCATCGTTATCGTATTAACGGCAATCCAAACGCACTGGCAGGTGCATTAGAAAACATTATCCGTAATGCCGAAAAATATGGTAACAATACCATTAGAGTTTCATTCTCTATCAACCAAAATGAACTGATTATGATGGTAGAAGATGATGGTAATGGTATCGATGAAAGCGAATATCAAAATATTTTCCAACCGTTTTATCGTATTGACACTGCGCGTACACGTGAAACCGGCGGCATCGGCTTGGGATTAGCCATTGTATTTAATACTGTACAGCAGCACCAAGGCTATATCTCCGCACAAAAAAGTGAACTTGGCGGTTTATCTATCGAAATCCGCTTACCTTTATGGTTTGATTAAAAATTAAGGTATTTTTATCCATTAAATGCTAAAAAAACGATAAAACTCTAAATAAATTAAATTTTTATTCTTTTTATAACCGGCTTATGTTATTGTGCGTGCGAAATATAAGAAGAGATAAAACATTACAACACGGAGAACAATAATGGAAATTTTCCACCAACTAATTAAAGACATTAATGATCCTCTGTGGAATATCGTCACAATTATGTTGTTAGGTGCAGGGCTTTATTTCACATTATCAATGTTTTTTGTCCAAATTCGCCTACTGCCGCAAAGTATCCGCGAAATGCTTGGCGCTCGCAATGTCGATAGAAAACACGCCATCAGCCCGTTTCAAGCCTTTGTTACCGGTTTGGCAAGTCGAGTTGGGGTCGGTAACATTGCCGGCGTATCATTAGCCATCACCTATGGCGGCCCCGGCGCGGTATTTTGGATGTGGGTAACAGCGCTGCTTGGAATGAGCAGTGCATTTGCCGAGTCCTCTTTAGCGCAATTATTCAAGGTCAAAGATCTCGCCGGTCATTTTCGTGGCGGTCCGGCCTATTATATTACCGCCGGCTTAAAACAGCGTTGGTTCGGCTGGCTCTTTGCGATCTGTTTGATCGTGACTTATGGTTTTGTATTTAACGCCGTACAATCAAACACGATTGCGGAAGCTGGCAACGGAGCTTGGGGATGGACACCGGAAGCCACCGGCGTTGCATTAGTCATTCTCACTGCACCAATGATTTTTGGTGGCATCCGTAGAATTTCTAAAATCGCAGAAGTTTTAGTGCCATTGATGGCATTACTCTACATTGCAATGGCTGTTTTTATTTTGTGCAAAAACGTTTCGTTATTGCCAACCACTATTCATCTCATTATTTCTTCCGCATTCAATTTTGATGCTGCCGCCAGCGGTTTTTTCGGCGCAATATTTTCTCAAGCAATGATGTATGGTATCAAACGCGGACTCTACTCCAACGAAGCCGGTATGGGGTCTGCACCTAATGCGGCGGCAACTGCAGATGTCGATCATCCCGTCAGCCAAGGCCTGATCCAAATGTTGGGGGTTTTTGTTGATACTATCGTTATCTGTACCGCAACTGCCGTCATTGTGTTACTTTCCGGCGAATCTATCTCCTCCGGCATTACCGGCGCGCAATTAACTCAACTTGCTATTGAGCATCAGGTCGGTGCTTGGGGGAAAGATTTCCTTGCTTTAATTTTATTTATGTTTGCCTTCTCAACCATTATCGGGAATTACGCCTATGCCGAAGGAAACATTAAATTTATTAAAAACAACCCGACAATGATTATGCTATTTAGAATGTTGGTCCTCGTGATGGTTTATTTTGGTGCTGTGCAAAAAATGCAATTAGTGTGGGATATGGCTGATACTTTTATGGGGTTAATGGCAATGATTAACTTAATTGCCATTTTATTGCTTTCTCCAATAGTCTGGTTGCTTTTAAAAGATTACCAACAACAGTTAAAAACGACAAAATCTCCTATATTCAAGGTTGAAAAATATCCTCATTTAGCCTCTCGAGTTAAGGCGAATATTTGGCGTTAACCAATAAAAATGGCAGGTTCATTTCATTATTGACCTGCCATTTTATACTCAGTTTACAATTAACTATTTATTCCCTTATGCCTTAACAACGCATCCAACTTAGGTTCGCGCCCTCTAAAACGTTTAAACAGTGCCATCGGTTCTTCTGATCCGCCTTGCGTTAAAATATTATCTAAGAATGATTTTCCTGTTTCTGCATTGAAAATGCCTTCTTCTTCAAAACGGGAAAATGCATCTGCCGATAATACCTCTGCCCAAAGATAACTGTAATAACCAGCAGAATAACCGCCTGCAAAAATATGACTGAAGCTATGAGGTGTGCGCACCCAATCAGGTGTTTGGAAGACTGCCACATCCTTTTTCACCTCTTTTGCAATCTGTTGTAATTGATCCTTTTTATTCGGATCAAATTCATAGTGCAGACGGAAATCAAATAGACCAAATTCCAACTGGCGCAATACAAACATCGCTGCGTGGAAATTTTTCGCCTTAATCAATTGTGATAATTTCTCTTTCGGTAATGGTGCGTGCGTTTGATAATGGCCGGAAATAAAATTCAACGCCTCTTCTTCCCAACACCAATTTTCCATAAATTGGCTTGGCAATTCGACCGCATCCCAAGGCACACCGTTAATGCCGGAAACGTCACCGGTTTCAATTTTCGTCAACATATGATGAATGCCGTGCCCAAATTCGTGGAACAGCGTTGTTACTTCATCGTGAGTAAACAATGCTGGTTTATCGCCTACCGGACGATTAAAATTGCACACTAAATAGGCCACCGGTTTTTGCAATGAGCCATCCAATTTCCGTTTGCGACTGATGCAATCATCCATCCAAGCACCGCCACGCTTATGTTCTCGCGCGTAAAGATCCAGATAAAAACTTCCTCTGATTTCCCCAGTTTCATCAATCAAATCAAAAAAACGAACATCCGGATGGTAAGTATCTACATCAAAACGCTCTACTGCCTTAATCTTAAAAATCCGTGAAACCACCTCAAATAAACCAGATAATACGCGATTTTCTGGGAAATATGGTCTAAGTTCTTCATCATTAATAGCAAAAAGTGCCTGTTTTTGTTTTTCACTGTAGAACGTAATATCCCAAGGCTCTAAATGCTCAATACCAAAATGGTTTTTACAAAATTGCTGCAATTCAGCAAATTCTTTATCGCCTTGTGCTTTAGAACGTTGCGCAAGATCGGTTAAGAAATCCAGCACCTGTTTCGGGCTTTCCGCCATTTTAGTCGCCAAAGATAAATCAGCATAGGTTTCAAAACCTAACAATTTTGCCAATTCATATCGCAACGTCAAAATCTCCTGCATAATCGCAGAATTATCCCATTTGCCTGCATTTGGCCCTTGATCGGATGCTCTTGTGGTAAATGCTCGATACATCTCTTCACGCAATGCTCGATTTTCACAATAAGTCATCACCGGCAAATAACTTGGAAATTCTAGCGTAAAACGATAGCCTTCCACCCCTTTGCTCTCTGCCGATGCTTTTGCAGCCAGAAACGCACTCTCAGGCAAACCGGACAATGCTTGCTCATCAGTAATAACTTTATCCCACCCCATTGTGGCATCCAGTACATTATTGCTAAATTGCGAACTTAATTCCGATAAACGCGCAACAATTTCTGCATAACGTTGTTGCTGTTCAGCCGGCAATGAAATCCCGGATAATTCAAAATCACGCAGACTATTTTCAATTGCTTTCTTCTGATCTTTCGCTAAGGTTTCAAATTCGGCGCTATTTTTTAACTGTAAATAAGCTTGATACAAACCTTGATGTTGCCCAATCCAAGTGCTGTATTCAGAAAGCAACGGTAAACACGCTTGATACGCTTCTCTTAACTCCGCACTATTCTTAACCGCATTTAAATGCGCTACCGGCGACCAAGCTTTACTTAAACGATCATTCACTTCTGATAGTGGAAGATAAAAATCGTGCCAAGTAAATTTGCCTTGTTTTAACACTTTCTCAACCGTATCTCGACACGCTTGAATTAACTTCGTAATCGCTGGTTGAATATGTTGCACTTCTATCTTAGAAAATTGAGGTAACCCTTGAAACTCAAGTAATGGATTTGACATTGTTATTATCCTTTTTCATACAAACGTAATTGTTGTAATTGGGGAAAGTTTGAGGGATTTCAAGGGGAGTGAGAAAAAACAAAACCTCCTAAATCTAACTATCTAGGAGGTTTCACTTATTAATTTACATCGCTATTCACTAAATTCTTCTTTGGTTTTGCTACTTTAAATGCCTCAATTAAATTATAAACTGCTTCCTTTGCCATATTATATCTTGTTTCATAAGTCGCCGATCCTATATGCGGAGTGATTACCACATTATCTAATTTCAATAATTCCGAATCTAATGGTAAAGGTTCTTGTTCAAACACATCTAAACCTGCCGCTAAAATACGTTTCTCTTTTAATACTTCTATTAACGCATTTTGATCAATTATCTTACCTCGACCACCATTAATCAAAATTGAAGAAGGCTTCATCAATAATAATTTTTCTTTATCAATCAACCGTTCTGTTTCTTTTGTTAATGGCAAAGTAATACAAACAAAATCAGATAACTTCAATAATTCATCTAGACTACACCATTTAGCCCTATAATGATTATCTACTTCAGGTTTTCTGCTTCGATTTGTATATAGAACTTCCATATCAAACCCTAAATAAGCCCTTTTTGCCACAGCTGCACCAATTTTTCCCATTCCAACAATACCTATTTTTTTATGATGCACATCTGTTCCAAATAGAGATTCATCAATACTCTTTTTCCATTTTCCCTGATATATAAAATTTGATGTTTCCACTACTCGTCTGGCTGTTGATAATAATAATGTAAAAACTAAATCTGCTGTAGTATCCGTTAAAACATCGGGTGTATGCATTAATCTTATACCTTTTGCTGTTAATTGCTTAACATCAAAATTATCATAACCTGCTGAAATGGTAGAAATAACTTTTAAATTATTAGCAATATCTAAAATATCCCCTTTTAGATCAAAACTAGAACCAATTAATCCTTCTGCAGAAGGTAGTTGATTAATAAATTCAGAATAATTCTCTTCATTAATTTTATTAAAAAATACTACATCAAAATTATCCTCTAAAAGATTTAGCAGATCAGTAGGAATTTTTTTATATAAAATAACTTTTTTCTTTTTCATAATGTTTAGATCCTATATATCATATTGTGATAACTGCTCTCTATTTGGTAAACCATCATTATCACCAGGAAATTGAATAGCCAAAGCCCCAAAAAAATTTCCTCTTTTAGCAGCTTGCTCTAATGTTTTATTTTCTAATAACGCACTAATCACACCTACAGCAAAAGCATCTCCAGCACCTACAGTATCGACAATATTCTCAACTTCAAGTCCTGGTACAACACCTTCATCCCCAATTAAATCTCTAAAATAAGCTCCTTTTGAACCTAACTTTATAATAACTTTTTTGGCTCCATTTTTTAGATAAAAATCAGCAATATCTTTACTAGAATTATATCCTGTTAATATCTTTCCTTCATTAATTCCCGGTAAAACAATATCTGCTTTAGACGCTAAATAATTAATCTTTTCTCTCATAAGATTTTCGTTTTTCCAAAGGACAGGGCGAAGATTAGGATCAAATGAAATGACTCCAGATTCACTACGAACCTTCTCTATCAAATATTCCGCTACTTCAAAACAACTATCCGATAAAGCTGGGGCAATCCCTGTAATATGCAAAAATTTAGTATTAACTACTTTATCTAAATCTGAAACAGATAAATAACTTGCAGCAGATCCTTTTCTAAAATATTCAACCTCCGGATCACCATTTATATTTTTCAATTTAGATTTTAATTGAAATCCGGTTCTATGATTATTATCCACCCTAACAAAATCACTATTAATACTTTCTTTATTTAAATAATTTAATATTGATCTACCAAAAGAATCATCTCCTATTCTACTCATCCAACTTACATTAAATCCTAATCTAGCTATGCCTGTGGCAACATTCAGTTCTGCTCCAGCAATTCCTTTACTGAAATAACCCACTTTATCCAATGTTTTTTCTTCTTCTGCGATAAACATTATCATTGCTTCACCAAAAGTCACTACATCAAAGCTGTCTTTCATATTTAACCTCTATAATTTTGTGGAATCTCTTTCAATTAATTTTCCTGAATAAGTGATAATATTTCTTTCTACAACAGACTTATTAATCCTATTTATTAATAATTTACAAGCCATATAACCAATATCATAAGTAGGCTGTTCTAATACAGATATTCCGCCTGGGATAATATTACTCCAATTAGGGTTATCAAATGTAATAAATCCAATATCTCTACCCACTTTTATCTCTAACTTATTAAGTATAGATAATAAATTAAATGCGACTTTTCCATTTACAGAAATAATAACTATCTTTTTATCCTTATTTTTAAGAAAAAAACTTAAAATCTCATCTTTTAAAAAAGAAGAATCTTCTGAATTATCTACTTCCAGAACTTGACTTACCACATTAATATCACTTGGAATAGATTCTTTAAATGTTTGTGTTCTAATTGATCTCGCTTGGCTTAAATGCACATTCTCAGTCACAAATAATAGCGCATTAAATTTCTTATTTAGTAGATAATCAATCATTATTTTAGTAGATTTTTTATTATCCAACCCAACAAGATCACATTTATAATTAGATATTTCTCTATCTACAGAAACAACCGGAATACTATAAGAAGAAAGAATGTAATTTTCTATCTGTAGACTTTGAATAATTACTCCCTCAACTTGATAACTAGATAACGATTTTAAAATTTTTGTCTCTCTTTCAAAACTATCATTTGTATTAAACAATAACAACGCATAGTCATTTTCAAAAGCATATTTTTCTGCACCTTGAAATAATTCAATTGAATAAGGATTATTTATATCAGATACAATCAGTGCAATCAGTTTAGTATTTCCCCTTTTTACACCTTGTGCAATTTGGCTAGGAAAATAATTTAATTTTTCAATTGCTTGTTCTATCCTAACTACAGTATCCGGAGCAATTAAATTAAACTTTTTATTTAAAAATCTAGATACTGTAGCTTTACTTACTCTTGCTAATTTTGCTACATCATTTATCGTCGCTTTTTTTTGCATATCTCGTAAAATAATTAACTAATAACAATATCACTTAACAGAATACTTGGGATAAATATAACAACTGCTAATACTACTAAAATAATTGCTATATATGGTAAAACTGCTTTAAATGATCTATCTATAGATAATCCACCAATTACACTAGAAATTAGCAAACACAATCCATAAGGCGGTGTAATCAATCCTATAGATAATGTAATAATAATTACAATACCTAACTGAACAGGATCAACACCAATAGATTGAGCCACAGGATAAATGACAGGAACAAATAATACCATTGCCGGAATAGCATCCATAAATGTTCCAATGAATAGGAAGAATAAAATAATTAATAAGAAAAATACATATTCTCCACTATATAAATTGCTAAAAAATCCAGCAACAATATGGTTGATTCTCATATATCCTAAGAACTCTCCCAATGCAGAGGCTGCTGCCAGTGCAAATAAAGATAAACAACTTAGCTCTAAAGTTTCTATTAATATTTTAGGAATATCTCTATAACTAATTGTTTTATAATAATACGCACTCACTAAATAGGCATAAATCGCTGAAAATGCCGCTGCTTCAGTTGCAGTAAATATACCGAATACAATGCCTAAGATAATAATTAATGGCGTTAATAATGCTGGCAATGATTGCTTAAAAAGTTGCCAAAATAGAGATAATGTTATTGGTTTTTCTTTCGGCAAGTGTTCTTTTATTGCAACATAATAAACAAAAGCCATCATTCCAAGACCAATTAATATTCCTGGTAATAATCCACCAATAAATAACTTACCAACAGAGGTATTAGTTAATCCGGCATAAATAACCATAGTAATACTCGGAGGAATAATACTGCCTATGGTCGAAGATGCCGCAGTAACGCCCACAGCCATCTCTTTACTATAGCCTTTATCTATCATATTAGGGATCAATATTTTTCCTATTCCCGCTGTATCCGCTTGAGATGAACCACTTACTCCGGCAAATAGCATAGAAACTAAAACATTTGCGTGTCCCAACCCTCCTGGATATCGTCCCACGATACCTAACGAAAAATTGATTAATTTCTTTGAAATATTTCCTCTATTCATAATAGAAGCGGTTAAGATAAATAAAGGAACAGCTAATAAAACATAAGAATTTAAACCATAAAACATTTTCATTGGAATAACTGTATACGGGACATTGCCAATAAGAACAACGCCAAGCAAAGCAGAAATAGCAATAGAATATGCAATAGGAATTCCAATAAATATAAATAATATGAATAATATAGTAATCGCTAAAAGTGTCATTGTTTCTTCCTTATCAGCAAGCTCATTTGCTCAAAGCAATCTTCTAATAAAAATAGGATAATACTTGAAAAAGTAATTGGTAAAATTAACCAAACATATCCCTGTCTAAAGGCAGGGATAGTGACCCATTTAGAATTCCAAAATGATGAAGTGATTTCAGCTGAATAAATAAGACATACTATTGAAAAACATAATATTATCCCATTCTGAATAAGTGATAATACACATTTATATTTTTCTGACTCTATTTTATTTTTTAAGAAAGAAAAGCTGAAATGTCTTTTTTTCCTAGTCATTACTGCCGCACCCAATAACATTGACCAAATAAAGGCATTGACTGAAAGCTCTTCTGTCCAAATAACGCTGATATGGAAATAGCGACTAATAACTTGTATAAATGTTGTAACTACAAATATTGAAAGAAAACAAGCACTAATCACGAGCTCCAATTTAGCTATGAAATCAATTATCTTATGCATAATTAATCCTTAGCTAATTTTCTAATTTGCTCTATCACATCTACCATATTATGTTCTTTACCCCATTTATCTTGAATTTCCACAGCTTTTAGAACAAATGGTGTAGTATCAAGACTATTAACTTTTGCTCCATCAGCGATAGCTTTTTCTTTATAATTTTTTTCTTCCACATATACTGCATTTCTTTCAGCATCTGTCGCTGCTTTCATTGCATTTTCAAATACTTCCTTATGTTTATCATCTAATTTATCCCACAATCCTGCACGTACTAACAAAAATCTTGTTGTATAATCGTGACCTGTTTCAGAAATATATTTACCATTATTTGTTTTATGATGTTCCATTGGAACTAAATAAGGATAAGCATTTTCAGCACCATCAACGACATTACTACTTAATGCTTGATATAACTCTGCCCAAGCAACAGATGTAGGAATTGCACCAATGCTAAGCCAATAATCGGAAACCACTCCTGATGTTTGAGTTCTTATTTTAAGTCCTTTTAAATCTTCTGGCTTGAATACTGGTTTCTTGCCATACCAATGACGAACACCGGCAGTCCAATAACTTTTCACATAATATTTTTTACCTGATTTTTCATAAATAATATCTGCGATCTTTTTACCAATATCGCCATCTACCACTTTTTCCCAGTGTTTATAATCGTTAAAAAGATAGAGTAGAGAAAATATATCCACCTCATCAATTCCTAATGAGGTCATAAACCCTGGTGAAACTAAAACAACATCAGCACCACCTAAGATAAGTTTTTCAACTAACTCATTTTCATTTGTACCAATAGTTCCTGCATGCACTTCAATATTAAATAATTGTGATTTTTCCGCATCGTCTTTAAGTTTTAACATTCCTGTCTGGTATGGACTATCAAGGTTTGTTTGATTATGTGCAACAACAACTTTTACCTTTCCTGTATCTGAACCACCTTTATCATCACATCCATTGAGTAACACCAAAGAAGATAACAACAATGCCAAAATTGATTTTTTCATAAGGAACTCCCATTAATATAATGATTAAATTTATACTTAACCTATTATGAAACCGGTTTCATAACAATAAGCAAAGTAAAGAAAGGTGATCACTATCACAAAAAAACTGATACTTTTTATTAACTAATCTATTCCAAATATTCAAAACACCTTTCCAATTTTTATCTAGATACTTTAGAATATTGCTTACATTTCCATCATTACCGATGCTTTTTTATTATGAATACATCAATGAAAGTTGAAGAATTAGAAAATAAAATTAGAGAACGTTACGACAGTTTAAGTAAACGATTAAAACAAGTTGCCAAATATATTTTAGATAATCCAAATAGTGTTGTTTTTGATACTGTTGCCGTCATAGCTGAACGAGCGGATGTTCCTCCTTCTACCTTAATCCGTTTTGCCAATGTATTTGGTTTCAAAGGTTTCAATGAAATGAAACAAATTTTCAAAGAAAGCTTAATGGAGTCAACTGCTGATTACCAAGAACGTGCGGAGTTATTCCATAAAATGGGGGAAAAAAGAAATGAGCAAAGTAGTCCTGAAAATATTCTCGCCGTTTTTTCACACGCCAATGCTACAGCGCTCACGCAATTATCTAATAGCATTGATCCAAAACAACTCAATGAAGCTGTAAAATTACTGGATTCTGCTAATACAATATTCATTATCGGCTTAAGACGTTCATATAGTGTGGCGTGTTATTTAAATTATGCCCTACATCATCTCAATCGCCGCTCCTTTATTATTGATGGTTTAGGCGGAATGTTTGAAGAACAATTAAATGTTATAAAACCGGGAGATGTGGTCGTCGCAATCAGTTTTTCACCTTATGCCAAAGAAACACTTAATATTTTGGACTCTGTAGCTAAAGCTGGAATTAGACAAATCGCGATTACAGACAGTCAGTTAAGCCCTTTAGTCAGTTTTAGTGATATCGCGTTCATTATAAAAGAGGCTCATATCAATGGATTTCGCTCACAATGTTCAACAATGAATCTTGTGCAAAGTTTGGCAATTTCACTTGCTTTTAAACAAAAATCATAATAAAAACGGCTAATTTCCCAACAAAATTAGCCGTTTAACACATATAATGATAACTAATCTTTATACTTTTTCCATAAATGAATCAACCGCTGATATTTTTCACGAACAGACTTCATTAACACATCATCATTAATTTCATTTGCTAACCATTTGGCTGACGCTTCTGCAAAAATAGTTCTTCCAACTGCAAATCCTTTGACGATATCTGCATTAGCGGCTTCTTTAAAAGTTTCATCAAAGACACTTTCCGGCGCATCTAGACCTAAGATCAAGACGCCACGACAATAAGGATCATTGGCTGAAATCACCGCTGTAAGCTGCTGCCAAGTGACTGATTTTAACCCCGGCAATTTCCACCAATCCGGTTTTATACCTAATTGATACAAATGACGAACAACATCAAGATAATAGCTCTCTTTTTGTTCCATTGTTGATGGTAAAATGATCTCTAACAATAATTCGTGACCTGTACGACAACAAGCCTGATACACCTCAAGCAATTTTTTATCCTGAGCTTGTTTCATTCCTTCATTATCATTTGGATGATAAAAAACCAAACATTTCACAATATGCTCTTTAGGCCAGGATATTAATTGACTACCCAAATCACCGTGCTCCAACGCCAATGGTCGTGAGGCAGGTTGTTCTATCGGACGACCAATCCACCATTTTTTTCCGGTAATTGCATTTAATACATCTTGTCCATATGTAGTATCTGCCAAAATCCCTGCCTGACCATTTGCAATTCCCTCTTCTGCTGCTGTTTGCTCTGCGGCTTTCAACAATAATTTTTTCAGCTCAGGGATTCGATGAAGATCCGCCCCACATTTCTTCGCCATTTCCTCAAGTTGTAAACGATGATCGAAAGCAAAAATACAGACATTATCCCATTGTTGCTTTCTAGTGGTAACACGATGTAAATGATTCAATCTACTATCAAGATCTGGTCTAGGAACACTCTCAGCTCGAGATAAATAATCATCTAATTCAGTTTTTGTTGGCATTGCCGGAGCACAACCATGACGAGATACCACTAAAGCCCCACACGCGTTAGCATAACGGCACGCCTGTTCCCATCCTTCTCCATTAACATAACCGCGCAATAGCCCGGACATAAACGCATCGCCAGCACCCAACACGTTCAAAACAGCAACACGAACACCATAAACATTCAAGCCACCATCTAGATCATTAGGAATATCCCCCTCAAAGACAGAACATCCTGATGCTCCTCGCTTACATACTAAAGTCGCCTGACTATATTTACGGACATTCTTCAATGCTGTCAAAGTATCTGTTGATCCCCCTGCAATGTGGAACTCCTCTTCTGTTCCAACCAATACATCAAAATGATGTAATACTTCTTGTAAAGATTTCGTTACCGCTTCAGAATCAATATAACGGGTTTCGCCATCACCTAGAGAAGTCAATCCCCAAAGCACTGGACGATAATCAATATCTAATAAACGTTTTGTTCCATTTCGTCCAGCATATTCTAAAGCGGTTAAAACTGCTTGACGTGTTTTAGGATGAGAAAGATGCGTACCTGTAATGGCTAATGCTTTTGCTGAGGCAATGTATTCTTCATCAAAATCATCCGCTGTGATCGCCATATCTGCACAGTTATCACGATAAAAAATAAGAGGAAATGTTTCCTTATCTTTGATTCCTAAAATAACTAATGCAGTAAGACGCTCTTTATCAGTAATTAAATGACTGGTATCCACACCAACACTTTGCAACTCTTCTCGCAAAAAACGCCCCATATGTTCATCGCCAACTCTTGCCAACATCGACGACTTCAGACCTTGAATCGCCGTTCCATAAGCAACATTTCCTGATGATCCCCCTAAATATTTCGCAAAACTACTCGCATCCTCCAAACGAGAACCAATTTGTTGTGCATAAAGATCTACCGCAACACGGCCTAAACAAATCACATCTAATGTTTTAGACATTTTGTGCCTCCTAAAAATCAGTGCCACTTCACATTTAAAGAAAATAAAAAATCTATTAATTTTAATTTTAGAATAAAAATTTCAAATTTCCACTTTTTATACTCTTTTTTGCGAGAGAGATCTCAAAATTTTTCATTTTTAGAGCAAAAAAGAACTACTTTTCTATTAAGTCAACAGAAAAATAACTCAATTATGCCTTATATTTATGCAATTTTTTTTAAAATAGTTGATCCATCTCTCAAAAATGAAATTTATATTTCATATTTCGTTTTATTGGAAAAAATTTTGAGTAGAATAACAAGCAATAAATCTTAATTGAAAAAACGAATTAAGGAGAAGTCAATGAAAACTCAACGCCTTACAGTTGCGCAAGCACTAATAAAATTCTTAGATAATCAATACATTGAAGTCGATGGGAAAGTCACAAAATTTGTGAAAGGAATCTTTGCCATCTTCGGTCATGGAAATGTGCTTGGTTTAGGTCAAGCATTAGAACAAGATAGTGGTGAATTAGTTGTTCACCAAGGACGTAATGAACAAGGTATGGCTCATATTGCTACTGGATTTGCTAAACAAAAATTGAGAAGACAAATTTATGCTTGTACTTCTTCTGTAGGTCCAGGCGCCGCCAATATGATTACTGCTGCAGCAACCGCAACAGCAAACCGCATTCCACTATTATTATTACCTGGCGATGTTTTTGCTACACGTCAACCCGATCCTGTATTACAACAAATAGAGCAATCTTATGATTTAAGTATTAGTACCAATGATGCCTTTCGTGCAGTGAGTAAATATTGGGATCGTGTTACTCGCCCTGAACAGCTAATGAGTGCTTGTATTAATGCTATGCGAGTTCTTACTGATCCTGCTGAAACAGGTGCTGTAACCATAGCTTTACCACAAGATGTTCAGGCTGAAGCTTACGATTACCCCGAATACTTCTTTGCAAAACGTATCCATCGCATAGAAAGAACTCAAGCAACAGCAGCAATGTTGTCTCAAGCGGTTGAATTGATTAAACAAAAGAAAAAACCTTTAATCATTTGTGGTGGAGGCATACGCTATTCTGAAGCAGCCCAAGCACTTAGAACCTTTTCCGAAACCTATCAAATTCCATTTGCTGAAACCCAGGCTGGTAAAAGTGCTATTGTTGCCGACCATCCACTGAATGTAGGAGGTATCGGTGAAACCGGTTGCCTTGCTGCGAATTTATTAGCTAAAGAAGCTGACTTAGTTATTGGCATCGGTACTCGTTATACTGATTTTACAACATCTTCTAAATGGATTTTCCAAAATGAAAATGTTGAATTTCTAAATATCAATGTCTCCCGTTTTGATGCTTATAAACTTGATGGCATTCAAATTACTGCGGATGCAAAAGCAGCATTACAACAATTACAACCTCTTCTTGCCGATTATCAAGCTCAATGGGGTTCACAAGTGACTAATGCCAAACAACAAATGACCGAAGAATTACAACGTGTCGCACAAGCTACTTATTCAGAAAACTTTATTCCTGAAGTCAATGACGCATTACCTAATCGAGATAAGATTTTTGCAGAATTCATTAAATTAACCAATTCTTGTCTTACCCAAAGTCGCGTGCTTGGCATATTAAATCAACAACTTACAGAAAACGATATTATCGTCGCTGCCGCTGGTAGTTTACCAGGTGATTTACAACGAGTATGGCAACCTAAAGGCGAAAATACCTATCATCTTGAATATGGTTATTCTTGTATGGGATATGAAATTGCAGCATCTTTAGGTGCAAAATTGGCGGAACCGGATAAAGAAGTTTACACCTTACTTGGTGACGGTTCTTATCTAATGCTACATACAGAATTAGTCACCGCAGTACAGGAACATAAAAAAATCAATGTCGTGCTATTCGATAATATGACCAACGGTTGTATCAATAACCTACAAGTTGGTCACGGTATGGATAGTTTCTGTACAGAGTTCCGTTTTAGAAATCCAAATACAAACAAACTTGACGCAGGATTTATCCCTATTAATTTTGCAATGAATGCAGAAAGCTATGGTTGCAAGGGTTATACAGTCCATAACGAACAAGAGTTTATTGCTGCACTGGAAGACGCAAAAAAACAATCTGTTCCAACTTTAATTGATGTAAAAGTATTGCCTAAAACAATGGTTCATGGATACGGTAGTTGGTGGCACGTTGGCGTAGCTGAAGTTTCAACTAAAGAGCGTATTCGTCAAGCCTATTCAAATTCGCAATTACGCATCAATGAAGCGAGACGTTATTAAAATTTATTTGACTCATTTTCCATTAGGAGAAAATTTATGAAAGCAGAAAATGTAAAACTCGGTATTGCCCCTATCGGTTGGACTAACGATGATCTTCCGGAATTAGGGAGTGAAAATACTTTTGAACAATGCGTAAGTGAAATGGCACTTGCCGGTTATCAAGGCTGTGAAGTCGGCAATAAATATCCTAGAGACATTGCTGTATTAAAACATAAATTGGATGTTCGTGGTATTCAGATTTGTAATGCTTGGTTTAGTACATTCTTCGTTGATGGCAAAAAAGAAGAAACGATTAAAGGTTTTATTGCGCATCGTGATTTCTTGCATGCAATGGGAGCCAAAGTTATTGGTTGTTCTGAACAAAGTCGTAGCATACAAGGACAAAACAAAGCAATTTTCAAAGAAAAAACCGTTTTTACTGATGCAGAATGGCAATTACTTGCGGAAGGCTATAACGAATTAGCTAAATTAGCAGCTGAAAAAGGAATGAAAGTATGTTTACACCACCATATGGGAACAGGTATTCAAACACCTGCTGAAGTGGATAAATATATGGAAATAACCAATGATGATGTTTACCTTTTATTTGATTCTGGTCACCTTTATTATTCTGAAGGCAGCCAACAAGCGATGTTAGATGTATTAGAAAAATATGTTGATCGTATTGTTCACGTGCATTTAAAAGATGTACGCGATGACGTTGTGGCAGAAGTGAAAGCTAACGATCTTAGTTTCTTAGAAGGGGTGAAAAAAGGTACTTTCACTGTTCCGGGGGATGGTGTTATTGATTTCAAACCGATTTTTGACATTTTAGAGAAACATAATTACCAAGGATGGATGGTTGTTGAAGCGGAACAAGATCCTGCTTTGGCTAATCCATTTGAATATGCGTTAAAAGGTCGTAAATATATTAAAGAAGTTGCAGGTATTTAAGGAGCCACAAAATGATTAAAGTAGGTATTATTGGTGCAGGTCGTATCGGTCGAGTTCACTCAGAAAGTATTAGCAAATATGTTAAAGGTGCGGAAATTAAAGCAATTTCAGACATTAAAGTGACTGAAGAATTACAATCTTGGGCAGCAAGTATGGGAATTCCTCACGTTTATGATGATTATCGTAAAATTTTACAAGATCCGGAAATTGATGCGGTATTAGTTTGTTCCTCAACCAATACTCACGCACCAATTTCTATCGAAGCTGCACAAGCAGGTAAACATATTTTCTGTGAAAAACCGGTTGATCCAAATAAAGATAAAATTCGTGAAGTACTTGATGTTGTCGATAAAGCTAGAGTGAAATTCCAAGTCGGTTTTAATCGCCGTTTTGACCATAACTTTAAAGCAATTAAAGATCGTGTGGTTGCCGGTGATATTGGCGAACCACACCTTATTCGTGTTACTTCTCGTGACCCAGATGCGCCACCAATTGAGTATGTCAAAGTGTCCGGCGGAATGTTCTTTGATATGACGATTCACGATTTTGATATGATCCGTTACCTTTCCGGAAGCGAAGTTGTTGAAGTTTATGCTGCCGGTGGCGTATTGGTGAATCCTGAAATTGGTAAAGCCGGCGACATCGACACTGCTGTTATTACTTTAAAATTAGCAAATGGTGCGATTGGGGTGATTGATAACAGTCGTAAAGCAGTTTACGGTTATGATCAACGTGCGGAAGTTTTTGGTTCAAAAGGTGCGGTGCAAACTAGCAATGATACAAATTCTACTGCAGTTTATTCTTGCGAAGCTGGTGTTATTGCTGAAAAACCAAAATACTTCTTCCTTGAACGTTATATGCAATCCTTTGCAGAAGAAATTCGTTGTTTTATTGATTCAATTGTCAATGATACGCCAACGGCTGTTAATGGTAACGACGGTTTACAACCGGTGTTAATTGCGTTAGCAGCACAAAAATCACTTGAAGAAGGACGACCGGTAAAACTCTCCGAAGTTGACTAATTTTTAGATTGTGCCGTAAGATTAAGATTCTGTGCTAACACAAGTATTTTACGGCACTTACTGCATAATATTAATCTCTTTAATTACATTTCTGTACTCTTAATATACACAGTTTGAAAACAATATTATTTATTCCCCATCTCAAAAATTTTCACCAACTCTATTACTATATAAAAAGTGAAATATACAGTAAGAATTTCTAGCTCTATCAATAAATTATTGCCTTCAATTCACCTCTTAAAGATCAAAATTATATCTAGATCACAAAAATAAAATAAATATTCTATTTTTAATATTTTTAAATTGAAAATTTCATTTTATAGCTGTATGTTACATATTAACGATGCTATCACTTATATTTAATTATCAAATCCCTAAGGAGTCAGCAATGAATAAAATCAAGATTGGACTAGTAGGAACAGGTTATATTGGCCGTTGTCATGCAATTGCTTATGCTCAACTACCAACCGTTTTTAATTTACAGGGTAAAATCGAATTGGAATATTTAGCAGAAATCTCCCCTGAATTAGCTGCTAAACGAGCAAAAGAGTTCGGCTTCCGCCGATCTACCGCAAATTGGAAAGAATTAGTTTCCGATCCAAATGTTGATGTTGTTGATATTTGCACCCCCAACTTTCTACATAAAGAAATCGCTTTAGAAGCTATCCGAAACGGTAAAAATGTTTATTCCGAAAAACCATTAGCACTAACAGCAAATGATGCGAAAGAGATGTATCTTGCTGCAAAAAAATCAGGCGTAAAAACATTAGTCGGTTTTAACTATGCCAAAAATCCTACTAGCCAGCTCGCTAAAGAAATTATTGCCAATGGGGAAATTGGAGAGGTCATTCATTTTTATGGAACGCATAACGAAGATTATTTAGCTAATCCTAATACGCCGATAGATTGGCATTGTTACAGAAAATTTGCTGGGCTAGGGGCTTTAGGTGATTTAGGTGCGCATATTGTACATATGGCGGAATATTTACTTGGCGCGGAAATAGATAGTGTGTGCGGTGATACACAAACCGTTATACCTCAACGTCCATCACCAGAAGATCCAAATAAATTTTGTACAGTAGAAAATGAAGATCAAGCCAGTGCATTAGTGCGTTTTACAAATGGCGTAATGGGAACAATCGAAACCTCTCGTATTGCCTGTGGCCGCAAAATGGGCTTGAGTTATGTTGTTACCGGCACAAAAGGAACATTAAGTTTTACTCAGGAGCGTATGGCAGAGCTTAAACTCTATGTACACAATGATCCTTCAAATCGTCAAGGGTTTAAAACACTTCTTACCGGCCCTGAACATCCGGACTACCGTCCTTTCTGTATCAGTGCTGGACACGGAATTGGCTTTAACGATCAAAAAACTATAGAAGTTAGAGATTTAATAGACGGATTATTAAATGATAAACCAATCTATCCTGATTTTTACGTTGGCTATCACGTTTCTCGCGTATTAGAAGCTATTGCATTATCGGCATCAACCAAGTCTTGGATTAACGTATCCGATATATGATGTTTTTATCCTAAATAAATCAACCATATAATATAAGGGGGAATTAATGTTTACTTTTATTTCTTTTATTGCCTTTACTATTTTTGTTGCTGGCTATGCCTACTATAAAACCCACAATGCTCATCTTACTGATTCTACGGAAGGTTATTTTTTAGGAGGACGTTCATTAACTGGTATTTATATTGGTTCATCTATGCTATTAATGAATCTTTCCACTGAACATTTAGTCGGATTAAATGGTTTATCATTTCGTACAGGATTTATTGTAATGGCGTGGGAAGTTATGGCTGCAATGACAATTGTACTTTTTGCCATTTTCTTTTTACCTCGCTATCTTAAATTAGGAATTTCTAGCATTCCTGAATATTTAGAGCGGAGATTTGATAAGCAAACATTAACTATTACCTCCATTCTTTTTTTAGGATTATATGTGATTTCTTTACTCCCTATCGTACTTTATACAGGTGCAATTGCTTTAGAAAACTTATTCCAAGTTTCTCATACCTTCCATTTGGAACGTTCTACTGCCTTGCTTATTATGGTATGGGGTGTTGGCAGTATCGGAGCAATTTATGCCGTATTTGGTGGTATAAAAGCAATTGCCATTGCAGACACATTAAATGGAATAGGCTTAATTACAGGCGGATTAATCGTAACTCTTTGTGCATTAGCTTATGTAGGAGATGGTAATATTTGGAGTGGTTTAGTAGAGGTGTTTGAGTCTCATCCTGAAAAATTTAATTCTATTGGCAGCGAAGATTCTCTTGTACCATTTTCGACACTTTTCACCGGTTTAATTGTTTCTAATATGTTTTTCTGGTGTACAAATCAATCTATTGTACAAAAAGCATTAGGTGCACAAAATCTTGCTGAAGGACAAAAGGGCGTTTTCCTATGTGCATTTTTTAAACTACTCATTCCATCTATTATTATTCTCCCAGGTATCATTGCTTATCATATTTTTAATGGTCAAATGGACAATCCGGATAATGCTTATCCAATGTTAGTGCAACTGGTATTACCTGATTTATTAGTGGGGTTCTTTGCTGCTGTTGTTGTTGGTGCTGTATTCTCCACTTTTAGTGGTGGCTTAAATTCTTCCGTTACACTCTTTACTGTTAATATCTTCAAAAAAAGTTTAAAACCTAATGCTTCAGAGAGACAAGTTGTTACAGTAGGTAAAATCCTTGGATTAAGTTTAGCTCTCATTTCTATGCTTACTGCCCCACTAGTGGCCAATAATCCAGATGGTTTATTCTATCTTATCCAACAATTACAAGGTATTTTTAATGCACCAATACTTAGTGTTGTATTAGTTGGGCTTTTAACAAAAAGAGTACCGGCAATTGCGGCTAAATTAGGATTACTATTTGGAATGAGTGCCTATATTATCTTTAATTTCATATTTAAAGTAGATATTCACTTCTTCCATTTAATCGGTTTACTTTTTATAGCTAATATTATTTTTATGTTGATTATTGGATATTTCTTCCCTCAAAAAGCATACCAGGAAGTGTATACTGAACAGGTAGATATCAAGCCTTGGTCATTAACAAAACCTGTTGCAGTACTGATTACCCTTGCTTCAGTATCAATGTACACTTTCTTAGCTCAAAATGTCGCAAATTGGGTAATCAATAGCTACTATGTCATAGCTATAATTGCTTTAATTTATGTATTCTGGTCTATGATTAAAGCCTTACGCAATACAAAACGTTATTAATAATAAAACTTAAGCCACTGTATTAATTCAGTGGCTTTAACCTGAGATAAACATATGGAAGCATCACTTTTACCTAATATTGTTGATTTTCTGACTAATATTGACCCTTTCGATCATCTATCTACCTCCGATATAAATCTTTTGGCAAGTAACATTGATATACTCTATTTAAGAAAAGGACAAATATTGGAACAACAACATCTTGTGGGAAAAGGTTTATTCATCATTCGTTCCGGAGCTGTTGAACAACGTTTATTTTCAGGAGCACTGAAAGCTAAATTGGCAGATAATGATCTATTTGGTTTTTCACTGCTATATCAAGAAGGTAATGGTGATTATCAAGTTACTGCTATTGAAAATACCCTTCTTTACCGCATTCCTAAACAGATCCTGCTAAAATTAGTTGATTCAAACCCGACTCTAAAAAACCATTTTGCCAGTCAAGAAAGTATTCGTTTATCTCATTCAAGTAATCGTATTTTTACGGAAGAAAACCTCTACTTAAAAACAGTAGAAGAGATGATGAATCGTCAAATTGCTATCGTTGCACCCAATTGTTCTATTCAACAAACAGCACAGATTATGGTAAAAATGCATCGCTCAAGTGCTTTAGTAATGGAAAATGAACAATTACTCGGTATTATTAGTGATCGTGATATCACTAAAAGGGTTGTCGCTAAAGGAATTTCATTTCACTCTCCGGTCAGCTCAGTAATGACAAGACAACCTAAAGTTATTGAGAAACAGGCATTTTTACTTGAAGCTATTGAAATGATGATGTTACATAATGTGCGAAGCCTTCCTGTTGTTGATAACAATAACGTGATTGGAATACTTACAGCAACTAGCTTGATTGAACGCAGTAGAGTACAAGCTGTATATCTTATCAGCCGAATTTACCGCCAAGAATCAATACAGGACTTAATTTCATTAGCTCCTCAAAAACAAACTATTTTTCTCACTTTACAAAGAGCTGGAACAAATCCTCAAATTGTTCAACAGATGTTAACTTTGATAGCTGATGCCTTTACCAAACGTCTTTTACAATTAGCAGAAAAGCAACTTGGTACTCCACCTATGAAATATGCTTGGATAGTAGTTGGCTCTCAAGCTCGCCACGAAATACATTTTAATTCCGATCAAGATAACGGATTAATTTTAGAACATTCACCTACAAAAGAGGATGAAGAGTATTTTCAAAAATTAAGTGAATTTGTCTGTTCCGGATTGGCTGATTGTGGATATCCTCTTTGTCAAGGCAAGGTTATGGCTAATCAGCCTCAGTGGCGAGTGGCACTATCTCAATGGCAAACATATTATCAACAATGGATTCTTAATCCAGCCCCTCAATCGTTGTTGAATATCAATATTTTTCTAGATTTACGTTTTCTATTCGGTGAAGAGTTTCTTATCGAAGAGCTTAAAAAAACTATTTCAACACATATCAAAGGAAACCAACGTTTTCTTGCTTTTCTTATTGCCAACTCTTTACGTACTAACCCGCCACTTGGGTTATTTAAACAGTTTGTACTCACCAAAAATGGTTCTAATCAGAAAATTCTTAATATCAAACAACAGGCAATTAATCTAATAGTCGAATTGGCTAGAGTTTATGCTTTATCTGTAGGTGATTTAACTACTGATACAGAGAAACGATTGGAAATCGCTTACCAACGTGGCGTGATAAGCCAAACAAGCAAAGAAGAACTCAATCAAGCACTTATATTTCTTAACAATGTTCGCTTACGTCATCAACAGTATGCATTACAAAATAAAAAAACGATTACCAATGAAATTGAACCAAGCTCATTAACACTGTTTGAGCGAAATCATCTTAAAGATGCCTTTCGTATTATTGCACGTTATCAAGAGGCTGCTCAATTACGATTTAACTCAAAAGGATTATTACGATGATATGGCACTTTTGGGCAGATCCTCTATCTAAATTAGAAGCACAGCGATTAAAATCACTACATTCCGATATTATCCCTAAACAAGCTCTACCTTTGTTTCAACACCCTTTGCCTCACAAAAAATCTCGTATAACTGATTTAACATTTGTTGCCTTAGACTTTGAAACATCTGGTCTTAATTTTGCTGAGGACAAAATCCTATCTATTGGATCGGTGGAAATTAAGCAACAAGCAGTTCTTTTATCAACTGCTCAACATTACTACATCTCTGATAATGACGAAATCATCAAGCCCGAAACTGCAATCATCAATCATATACGACCTGAAATATTAACCTTAGGATTAAGCGAAAAAAACTGTTTACAACAGTTGATTCCTTATCTGGCAGGAAAAATAATTATTTCTCATTGTGCTGCTATTGAAAAAAATTTTCTAAAAAGAGCTTTAAACCTTTCTTCACGCCAACCATTACCATTATTATTTTTAGATACAATGTTACTTACAAAGTCAATGTCTGAATACTGGGGGAAAAGGGAAACATTTTGTGATCTACAGCTAACCGAAATCAGAAAACAAAAAGGTTTACCTGCTTATTTAGCACATAATGCAGTAGCTGATGCCATCGCAACAGCGGAACTTTTTTTGGTACTAATTTCTGATATTTTTTTAGATAAAACAGTCACATTGGAGCAACTTCTTAAACAACAAGAGATATTCTACTAATTATCTATATTTTTCTTTTACCTTATATCGTTTATATCACAATTGAGATATCTAACTTTAAATAACAACCGATTTTTCATTCTAAAACTTACTCTAAAAATGTGACATATTTCACAAATCATTAACTTTTTTATTGTAAAAGATCATTCTTAATGATAAAAATCAAAATAGATCATTTGTTTCAAATGATTAAAATTTGGAAATTATATTTCTTAGTTAAGTAGTAAGATGTTTTGCAGAATATTGTTGTATTTCCATTGTGATTAATTCAACTTTAAAAGGCTAATCCTATGAAAAAAGCACTACTCACTACCCTACTATGTGGCGGGCTTCTCTTAACTTCTCAGACAATAATCGCAAAAACTTATGTTATTGGCGCACCAATGAACTCTTTTGCGGATAAATGGCAAACATATCTTCAAGATGCCATTAGACAGTTTGATCAAGAACACGATGATGTAGTATTTAAACTCTCCGATGCAAATGCAGATTCTGCTCGACAATTAAACGATGTAGAAACATTTATTGATCAAAAAGTAGATGCTCTTCTTGTCGTTCCTAATGACCCTAATATCGTTAAAGCCATCGGCAAAAAAGCTCAAAAAGCAGGTATTCCTTTAATTGTGGTCAATCGTCGTCCTAATGACAACGATTTAGATAAATATGTAACCAGTTTTGTTGGATCTGATGAAATAGAAGGTGGACGTATTCAAGGTAATTTCATTGTTGATTCGCTAAATGGAAAGCAAGGAAATACTCTCATTCTATTAGGGCCGTTAGGTCAAGATGCAGTAACAAAACGAACTCAAGGAAACAAAGAGATTTTTAAAGAACATTCCAATATTAATATTGTTGCAGAACAAGAAGGCAAATGGGAACGCGATAGAGGATTGTCTATCGCTGAAAATGTCCTTGCAGGACAAAAATCAATCAATGTTGTTGTCAGTAATAATGATGAAATGGCTATTGGTGCCATATTAGCTTCTCGCAAACTAGGTATTAATGATGAAGACATCATTATTGTTGGTCTTGATGCAACTCCTGATGCTTTGGAATATTTAGGTAAAGGTTTAGATGCCACAGTATTCCAATCTGCTAAAGGGCAAGGTTATACCGGTGCAGAAACCGCTTATCGTGCTGCTAAAGGCGAAAAAGTTGAGAAAATTAATTGGGTACCTTTTGAGCTTGTGACTCCAGATAAAAAAGAAACATACCAAGCAAAATATAAATAATTTATTTAAGAAAGAGGGAAATCCTCTTTCTTAGATTTGAAACATTTATCTCAATTAGCTCTAGGAGTTAATAATGAAAACTTCAATTAATTCATCAACGTATATTTTAGAAATGCACAATGTATCAAAAACCTTTCCTGGAGTAAAAGCATTGGATGGCATTAATTTAAAAGTAAAACGAGGTAGTGTCCACGCGTTAATGGGAGAAAATGGTGCTGGCAAATCCACATTGATGAAAATTCTATATGGTATTTATACGCCAGATAGTGACAGTAAAATATTTTTGAATGGAAAGATTTTTAAGCCTTCTCGTCCTATTGATGCTATACGCAAAGGGTTAACAATGGTACCTCAAGAAATCTCTCCTGCTACTAATCTAACCATTGCTGATAATTTTTATTTAGGGCGTGAAATAACAACAGCTAAATTTTTTCTTAATCAAAAAGAGATGAATGAAAAAGCAACAAAAATATTGGAAGGTCTCGGTATTCCTATGGACGTAACAGTAAAAATGTCCGATGTATCTGTTGCTAAGGCTCAACTTGTCGCGATTGCTACAGCTGTATCCAATAATGCTAAAGTAATTATTATGGATGAACCTACAACCTCTCTTACCGAAACAGAAGTAGAACAGCTCTATAAGATTATCGAAACTATAAAAAATCACGGCATAGCAATTATCTTTATTTCTCATAAACTAGATGAAGTATTTCGTGTTTCCGATGAAATTACGGTTATTCGCGATGGACAATATATAGCCACAAAGGCAATCTCTGATGTCTCTAAGGATGAACTAATCTCAATGATGGTTGGACGTGATATGTCGGAAATGTTCCAACGCGAAAGAATCAATATTTCCAATGATGTAGCGTTGGAGGTTAAAAATTTATCTCGTGCAGGAAAATATCAAAATATTAATTTTAAAGTTTATAAAGGTGAGATTTTTGGTATTGCTGGACTTGTTGGTGCAGGAAGATCGGAAATTGCAGAAGCACTCTTCGGTTATAAGCCTGCCGATAGTGGCGAATTTTATATCCAGAACCTGAAAGTAGAAATAAAAAACCCTGTTGATGCAATGAAATATAAAATTGGTTTTGTCACCGAAGATAGAAAATTGACAGGCTTATTTCTTAATCTCAGCATTACCGATAATATGATTATGCCTAAAATGTCTCCTTATTTGGAAAACTTCCTGATTTCAGTAACTCGTACTCAGAAAGTCGCTCTGGCACAAAAAAATAAACTAAAAATCAAAGCACCAAATGTTGAAGTAATCACTGATCATTTATCTGGAGGTAACCAGCAAAAAGTATTATTAGCTCGATGGTTATTATTGGAGCCTGATATTCTGATTTTAGATGAGCCCACAAAAGGCATTGATGTCGGTGCCAAAGCTGAACTCTATAAACTTATGATTGAACTAGCAAAGCAAGGCAAGGCTATCATTATGATTACCTCAGATATGTTGGAATTATTATCAATGAGTGATCGTGTAATGGTAATGCATGAAGGAAATCAGGTTGGGATAATCCCCCACACTAATCTTTCACAAGAACGCGTGTTAGAAATGGCTTCAGGTTTAAGCTATCAATCATCAATTTAGTATATGAGGAATTTATTATGTCCAACGATACAATCAAAAAAATATTAAATACTTACGGTATGGTATTTATTTTAATTGCTTTATTTTTAGCCTTATCTTTTTCTATTGATGGTTTCTTCTCTACTCGTACGATATGGAGCATTATTGAACAAGTTTCAATGTTTGGCATTATTGCTATCGGAGTAACATTTGCAATTATTACTACCGGTATTGATTTATCTTCCGGTTCGATCGTAGCACTTACTTCCGTTGTTGCGGCATCAGTCGTAACAGGAGGAGATACTGTAAGCGCAGCAATTTTAGCATTTTCACTGTCCCTATTATTAGGAGCTCTTTTAGGTGCTATTAATGGCGGATTAACGGCGATTGGTTCTATTCCACCATTTATTGCAACTTTGGGAATGATGATTATTGCTCGCGGAGCGGCTCAACTTTATTCTGATGGACGGCCTATTGATGCCTCATCAGAAGCATTTACTTGGATTTCTGATGTCAGTTTTCTTGGTTTACCTGGATTAGTTATCCTATATATTATTATTGTAATCGCATCACATATTTTATTAAGTCGTTCTACCTTCGGACGTCACGTTTATGCCGTTGGAGGTAATTTAAATGCTGCTAAAATTTGTGGAATCAACACCACAAAAACCTTAATCTGGGTCTACATTCTTGCCGGTGCTTTATCAGGTTTAGCTGGTGCATTATTAGCAGCTCGAACTTATGCAGGAAATCCATCTTACGGTTTAGCTTGGGAACTTGACGCTATTGCAGCAGCTGTAATTGGAGGAGTGTCATTAAGTGGTGGTATTGGAACTATCCCAATGTGTGTTATAGGTGCACTCATTATAGGAACAACAAATAAAGGGCTAAATATGATGGGGGTCGATCCTTATTGGCAACAGATTGTAAAAGGATTAATTATTGTTATAGCAGTACTAATTGATACCTTAAAACGTCGTAAAAAAGCATAAAAAATTAAAAAAATAATGGCTTACATAAGATATATTCAAGGTAAGCCATTATTTTTAATATAAACTAGCTCTGATAGATTTTAAGACACATCTATTTTTATTTGAATTTGCTCGCATATTCTTCCGTATTGATCCACTGGTGATCTTTTTCCCAAGTAAAACGCCATTTTCTAATTGGTCCTGCCATAACATTTAAGTAATAGTTATTGTATCCTGCGATAGTTGCTACTGGATGATACCCTCTAGGGACTTGTACAACATCACCGTCATATACTGCCATACATTCATCCAAACTACGATCATCCGTATAAACTCGTTGTAGGCAAAAACCTTGACTAGGTTCAAAACGGTGATAATAAGTTTCTTCTAAATAGGTTTCCTCTTCACTATTTTTTTGATCGTGTTTATGACTCGGGTATGAGCTAGTGTTACCTTCATCTGTAAAAACCTCAACAACCAATAATGCATCTGCTGGCTCAGTTTCTGGCAAGATATTGTGAACTAAACGTTTATTATTGCCATAACCTCGTTTTTCTACGCCCACTTGCTCGGGAGTAATTATTCTCACTGGTAAATTACCTTGGCTTGGTGCTCGACAAATTGCAATTTCTGTTTCGCTTTCAGCTTTAATTTGAACATTTTTATGATGAGGAACATAAAGTGAATATGGTGGAATACGTTCAAAAGGTGAGGTACGATTGCCTAAACGAGAAAATTCTTTTCCATCCACATCAAATGTCGCATAACCTGAGACCATTACGAAACAGACCTCTGTAGTTTCTGTAGAAATAGAATAAATTTTTCCTTCTGAAAGATGTAACAATTCAAACCCAACATACTCCCAGCCAGCACTTTCAGGTGTAATTTGTTGACGTAACCCATCTACAACATTCTTTGATTTTACTAATAATTTGCTCATTCTAAATCTCCTTATACTCGGTTTTATAGGTACTCTAACAGTTTCAAAGTATAAGATAGAAATGTAATTGAATGAACTTCGTTTTTGCAAAGATCTAACCCAGATCACAAAATTAAATAAAAAATTTATTTTAGTTTTATTTTAAATTGAAATTTTTATTTCAAAAGAGTATGTTATCTCCATCATCAACCTAAAGAATGTTAAACAGAGAGGATTACTATGAACTCAATTATTCCAAATTTTATCAATGGTCAACCTATAGAAAGTGAAAGCCAACGTATTAGTTTTGTTTATAATCCTGCCACTGGTGAGCAGACAAAACAGGTGAAACTTAGTACGACTGCTGAAATGGAAAATGCAATCAGTGCAGCTCAAGATGCTTTTCCGGCTTGGTCTCAGCTATCTCCATTACGTCGGGCAAGAATCTTATTTAAATTTAAAACGTTATTGGAAGAAAACTTTGATGAATTAGCTCGTCTTATTAGTAATGAACACGGAAAAATCTACTCCGATTCTATCGGTGAATTAACCCGAGGGTTGGAAGTAGTCGAGTTTGCAACCGGTATTCCACACCTGCTAAAAGGTGAATTTTCAGCTAATGTAGGGCGTGGTATTGATAGTTTTTCAATGATGCAACCTTTAGGGGTTGTCGCAGGAATCACCCCTTTTAATTTCCCGGCAATGGTACCAATGTGGATGTTTCCAATTGCATTAGCTTGCGGTAATACTTTTGTATTGAAACCTTCTGAAAAAGATCCTTCATTATCTATTCGTTTAGCTGAATTATTAAAAGAAGCCGGATTACCGGATGGTGTATTTAATGTGGTTCAAGGTGATAAAGAAGTTGTTGATGTTTTATTAAAAGATCCTCGTATTCAAGCAGTAAGTTTCGTTGGATCAACTCCAATTGCACAATATATTTATGAAACCGGCTCTAAATATGGTAAACGTGTGCAAGCATTGGGTGGCGCAAAAAATCATGCCTTGATTATGCCTGATGCTGATATTGAAACCACCGCCAACGCACTATTAGGCGCAGCTTTCGGCGCTGCCGGTGAGCGCTGTATGGCACTTTCTGTCGCTGTTACAATTGACAATGATTATGCAGATGCCCTCATCCAAAATTTAGTGCCAAAAATAAAAGGATTACACATTGGTCCTGGAGTTTTGCCTGAAGGTGAACAAGAAAATGATATGGGGCCATTAATTTCTAAAGCACACTTAGAAAAAGTATCTAGTTATATAGACCAAGGTGTGAGTGAAGGTGCAAAATTAGTGGTTGATGGACGAAATTATAAAGTTAAAGGTTATGAAAACGGTTATTTCATTGGTGGTAGTTTATTCGATAACGTTACTCCGGAAATGACTATTTATAAAGAAGAAATTTTTGGACCTGTGCTTGCGATCGTCCGAGCTAAAAACTATCAAGAGGCTATTCAACTTATTAATGAACATCAATACGGTAACGGCAGTGCAATCTTCACCAGTGATGGCGATGCTGCACGTCAATATAGCCACGATGTCAAAGCCGGTATGGTTGGTATCAATATTCCAATTCCTGTTCCTATGGCATTCCACTGTTTTGGCGGTTGGAAAGCCTCTATCTTTGGTCCTCTTAATGCTTACGGCCCTGATGGAGTTCGTTTTTATACTCGAATGAAGACTGTTACTAGCCGTTGGCCGAATCATAAAGTAAGAGAACAAGGTGCTGCATTTAGTATGCCTACATTATAATTTGAAAAACTTCTAAAATTACGAACGCCTGTGTAATAATCTGCACCCCTGAAATTGGACATATTATCCATAATGACAGCGGTGCAGATTTTTTTATGACCAAATATAACCAACCCGACCTAAGTCGAGTTGGAGAACAATTAGATAACGATTTTTTGATGAAGAATTGCTAAGCTGAAAACCACAATAATAGAATTGCCAACAGTTGAGGGGTGATGATCCTGAGGAACATTACCAACGGATATACTGTCGCATAAGAGAGTGAAGCCGCACCGCTTTCTTCTTTTAATGCATTGGCAAATGCTAATGCCGGAGGATCGGTCATTGAACCGGCAAGCAAACCGCAGATGGTGAGGTAATTCAACTTGCCATAAATTCTCGCCACAATTCCGGTAATAAATAACGGAATAAAGGTGATAACCGCACCATAAAGCACCCATTCACCGCCATCGCCGTCAATTAATGATTCAAGGAAATTACCGCCTGATTTCAAGCCGACAACAGAGAGGAACAACACAATACCAATTTCACGCAACGCTAAGTTGGCACTCGGTGGCATAAACCAGTAGAGTTTTCCGATACTACCGATTCTCGCTAAAATTAACGCAACCACTAACGGACCGCCTGCAAGCCCAAGTTTCAATGCCACCGGGAAACCTGGAATTTGTACCGGAATAGAACCCAATAACACCCCAAGACCGATACCGATAAAGACCGGTAACATTTGTACCTGTTGCAATTTTTGCTGCGCATTTCCGATAATGGCAGTAACTGCTTCAATGGCATCCAAACGACCAACAAGGTTCAATACGTCCCCGAACTGTAAACTCGTATTCTGACTAGGAACCAATTCAACCCCGGCACGGTTCAAACGTGAAATCACCACTTCATATTTTTGGTGGATATTTAAATCACGAATTTTTTTACCGAGAACCTGTTCATTAGTCACAACAACACGAACAGTACGCAAATCCGTACCACGCGTTGTTAAAAGCTCATTCGCTGCCAATTCACCAACCACTAACTGCACACGATGAAGCACCGCCGGTTCTCCGACTAAATGCAGATAATCGTTCAAATTTACGATAGTGTCATCTTTCGGCACTAATAACAAATCACCACGTTTTAAACGTGAACAAATGACATCTTTCAACTCCAAGCCCGGAATTTCAGACATTCTCAATCCGGCTAAATTAGGATTGGTAACGCGCACATTAATCGCACTTAGTGTCTCTTTATCGTGATTCATCTCACGTTCAAAGGCCGCCGCTTCCTGATCCACTTTAATTTTGAAGAATAAACGAATTAGCCACATTGTTAATAAAATACCGCAAATACCGAACGGATAAGCCATTGCATAAGCTGTACCCATTGTTTCTGTGATATTGGTAAAACCAAGCTCCGCTAAGATTTGTTGCCCTGCCCCTAAAGACGGCGTATTGGTAATTGCACCGGAGAAAATCCCTAAAATAACCGGGAGTTCCAATCCGAACAATTTATACATTGCAATAACAATTAATGCGCCTAAAAAAACGATCATCATTGCAAATAGATTCAGTTTTAAGCCTGATGATCTTAAAGAAGAGAAGAACCCCGGACCGACTTGAATTCCGATGGTATAGACAAACAGAATTAAACCGAATTCCTGCACAAAGTGCATTGTGCGAGCATCCAGTGCAATGCCATATTGTGTGGTGAAATGTGAAACTAATATTCCACCAAACAGCACACCGCCGATCCCCAAACCGACGCCTCTAATTTTCCAGTGTCCTATCCATAATCCAAGTACAGCAACTAATGATAGGAGACTGATCGTGATAGCAATATCACTCATACAACTACTCCTTAATAGTTAAAAACAAAACTGCGCAAGATTATATTGCTTTCTAAAACGAAAAAAACTGAGGAAGGGCAAATTTTGTTGAATTTTTTACAAAAATTTTTGCCTAAACGATTTTATCTAGGCAAAATAGCCCACAGTTTATTCAAAAAATAAAATATCTCGGATTTTTCAATGGATTTAGTCTCTGAAGCAATTAATTCTTTTTGGTGGATAGCCAAAAGTTTTATTATCAGCTCAATTTGTTTTGCGATCGCACTGTTTTTGCTAATCAAATCAACGCGATGGGGGCATCAATTTTGGCAACTCGCTAAACATTATTTTGTCGGCAAACAGGGCATTGCACCAATCGTCACCTTCTGTGCGATCGTTCTGTTAACGTTGCTTTCTGTTAGAATTGATGTCATTTTCTCGCAATGGTACAACAATATGTACAAAGCCTTGCAGGAACTGGATGAAACTGCATTTTGGCAGCAAATGATCTTCTTTGGTGTCATTGTCAGCATTAACTTACTGAATGCTCTTATTATCTATTACATCAAAAATCGCTTTAATATTCATTGGCGAGAATGGCTTAATCAACATTTTTTGGATCGTTGGTTATCGAATCAAACCTTTTACAAAACACAATTCAGCTACAACCAATTGGATAACCCGGATCAACGTATTCAACAGGATATTACTTCTTATATTGAGAACTCTCTCAATTTTGCCACCGGCGTCATCAGTGCCTGTGTTTCGATTGTTGCCTTCACCATTATTCTTTGGAATTTGTCCGGCCCAATGACTATCGCCGGAGTAGAAATCCCACATATGATGGTTTATCTTGTCTTTATTTATGTTTTAATTACCAGCGTTTTTGCTTTCAAACTTGGTCGACCATTAATCAAGCTAAACTTTGCTAATGAAAAATTAAACGCTGACTATCGTTATTCACTGATCCGCTTAAAAGAATATGCGGAAAGTATCGCTTTTTATGCAGGTGAAAAAATAGAGCGAATTCTGTTAAATCAACAATTTAAACGCATTATTGATAATGTCTGGAAACTTGTTTTCCGTACATTGAAACTTTCGGGATTTAATATCGTCGTTAGCCAAATTTCTGTGGTATTTCCTTTTATTATTCAAGCACAACGCTTTTTCTCCAAACAAATTACCTTGGGGGATATGGTGCAGACTGCACAGGCATTCGGTCAGGTTCACAATTCACTCTCATTTTTCCGTAACAGTTATGACACTTTCACCGAATATCGCGCCACATTAGACCGTTTAAGCGGATTTACTGCCGCAATGCAAAGTTGCCAATCACATTCCACTGCCAATATTCTACCGTCGCAAAGCAATGTTGTTTTTGAAAACCTCTCAATTTATAACGCAGACGGGAAAGCATTGCTCAAACAACTCAATCTAACCTTAACTGGCGGACAACGTTTATTAATCCAAGGCCCATCCGGTATTGGTAAAACCACCTTATTACGCACAATTGCCGGCTTATGGCTTTACTCAGAAGGAAAAATTCATTGTCCGCAACAAACGCTGTTTCTATCGCAAAAAAGCTACCTGCCACAAGGCAGTTTACGCGCAACATTGTATTATCCGAACCCTATTCCACAACAGAATCAACAAAATGCAGTTGATGTGTTGAAATCCGTTCAATTAGCGCATTTGGTTGATAAATTAGACGAAGAATGTGACTGGACACGCATTCTCTCACTGGGCGAACAACAGCGACTTGCAATTGCTCGCTTACTTTTAGCTAAACCTAAAGTGGCTTTCTTAGACGAAGCCACATCCAGTATGGATGAAGGTTTAGAATTTGCGATGTACCAATTAATTCTAGACCAGCTTCCTGACACCATTTTAATCAGCGTCGGACACCGTTCAACCTTAAAACAACATCACAATATTGCATTAATGTTGACGGGGAATGGGGAGTGGTATTGTGACGCCACACATTAGACATAAAAAATCCGCTCATAGGAGCGGATTTACAAAATACTTGCAAGCTATCTAACCCAATTTCCATACCTATCAATAAAGCCAGTATATCCCTGGAAACTCACTTTCGCCTTACCTTTACTAAAACGTTCTGCGTAATCTAAAACTGGATTAATAACCCAATTGCCATAGATATCCATATAACCCCATTTTCCTCCTGCACAACCTCCATTTAATAAATATCCTCCATTATAAACACCGGCTAATCCTTCATTACTGAAAGCGCCTACACAAACATATTGTGGTGCAATCACATATTTTCCTGTTTTATCTATAAATCCCCATAATTGATTACGATCTTTAACAGCAGAACGCCCTTGGGAAAAACGTCCTGCATAAAGAAATTTAGGTTCAATAATCACTTCGCCATCTCTATTGACAAACCCATATAAACCATTCTTATCAATAAAAACAGCTAAATCTTCATAAAATTTTAATTTTGATGTATCCACTAAATATGATGATAATTCTTTCTTAAGTGATTCATATTTTTTCTGCATCTGATCATTTTGATTTTCTAATTCTTTATTAGCTTTATCAATAAGATACTGTTCTTCTTTTACTTTCTCTTTTTGCTGTTCCAACTCTCTTCGCTCTATATCTAAATTTTGCTTTTGTTGTTCTAATTGCTTTCTTAGCTTTTCTATTTCATCTTTTTCTTTTCTCTCAATTTTATTTATCTCATAGGTATTAATTCGCTCACAAGCTCTAATTTCTTTTTTCTCACAGCTCTGCTTATAGTAAAAATAAGCTTTTTTTTCATCTTTCTGAACCAGCTCTCCTTTATCGTATAATTGAGCAAGATTAAATATTGCTTCTGAATATCCTTGATTAGCAGCGCTCTCAAAAAGTTTTATTGCCTGCTCAACATTATTTTTTTCAATTAATATTAATGCCATAATATTTTGTGATTCCGCATTCCCACTATTAGCAGACTTTTCACAATAACTATCAGCTAAACTTTTTTTCTCTTTATCTTGATATAATGTTCTGCAATTCCTTGCATTATCATCTATACAAGCAGACACAAAAAAACATATAGAAAACACTGTTAATAATTTTAAAAACATTTTCTCTTACCTTTTTCTATTCTCTTATTTCTTATCTATTATATTTCCCTTAAAATTATTCATCTCTTTCATATTTTTCATATCACTCTTCATATCCTCTATACTTGTTGCTATACCACTCATCTTACTTTCAATCTCTTTAAAAGGCTTATTATTATCAGAGGAACGTGAAGATATGGACAAACCTATAGATATAATCACCAAAATTAATGTCAAAATTAAAAATATTAAAGTCAATTTCGAATGAGATTTCTTTTCAATTATTGTATTTCTTAAAGTAGGCTGTTGTAATAATTTTTGCTGTATAAATGATAATTTAGATGAAAGTTCCACCCACCTATCTCCTTCAGACATGGAAGAAACAAAATTAACATTTTCTAATTTATCATTATTTTCTTTTACTTGTTTTACTATATTTTCTCCTAATTGCAGCATAAAAATATTTGCATCAATTTCTTTTTGTTGCTTTTGTAAAAATAGCTCTTTTTCTCTTAATTTTTCTCGCTCTAGATACACTTTTTTTTCTACATTCTCAGATATTATTTTATGTTGTTCTCTTTGTAATTCTGATAGCTTACTCTGCAAAGCTACATTTATCCTATCATTATCAAAATTAATCTGCTTTAATCGTCTAACCTCTTGTTTATAAGGCATAATAAATGCATCATAATTAATAATAAAATTATAATTAACAACCTTAATATTAGAACGCCCTTCAATTTCAGCAGTAATCTTTTTACTGTTAGTAAAATAAATATTATTATATAAAATATATATCTTATTTTTTAACAAAAAAGATAGAATTTTTATCAATAGATCGTTATTTTTTTCCTCAATAAAAATATACAGTGTATCTTGTTTTGGTTTATTCTCCATCTGAATTTCATCTATAGCATCGTATTTAACACTATTTTTATGAACTTCTACTAATAAATCTATCCACTTTTCAGGAATACTAACATTATCAAGCATTCTCTTATAAGAATTATTATCAATATATTGTTCATAATTATTTTTCATTAAAGCATGCAATAATAACAAAATATTTTTCGCATCTCTTGCACTAAATTCATGATGAATAATTTCAAGAAATGCACCAAAATACCCTCCAGATCTAGACTGTCCCATTTCCTTCATAGAAATATATGATGCTATACCTAGCATATTTTCATTTTTACGAAAACATAAATAATAAAGAGGATGTGAACTTCCCTCTTCCGCGCTAGGTAAACACAGTCCAATATCCTGAGGCAAGTCAAATATTCGAGCCAATTGAACCGTTTTATCAATGCCTTCACTGGCTTGTTGTCTACCTTTTGGTGTTCCTACAAGTCCCCAACCCAAAATATCATCATACTTAGTCATATCTTAATTATTCTCCCTTTAACCAAGATAAAAATTTATTCCATAAATTTGGCTCAACAATCGGAGATACGCCTCCGGTACCACTCATATATAGCCACCGAAATAATTTTTCCGGACATTCTTTATCAAATTCCAATAAAATATCAGAATTTGTTGAGAATTTTCCCATTTGATAAAAAATAGTCTTATTATCTGGCGATTCATTAAAAAAGCTATTTGCAAAACTTGGTATTTTCCTTTGTGCATAAAGCATTGGATCATATCCACATTGTTCTACTGTAGAATAATCCGTTGCATAAATTCTGTCTGATTTAGAAAGTAATAATGCTTTCGGAAAAAATTTATTATGTTGCCGCTGAATATGCTGAATATGAATAAACACAGCATCTAACACATTAACTTGCGGAATAGCGCCTTTTTCATCCTCTAGAGATTGATCGTAAACAAAAGCTAATTTAGTTTTAACATTTGATTCCAAAATAGCTGTAAGATAATTTGGTAACTTACCTGAATTCATTTTCTCTTTTATTCTGAAACCCAGTTCGGAATGCTCTCCTGAAGCATCAATAAACACAATACTCATCGGCGGCTTAGATGAATCTTTCGGAGTAAATGAAATATGGAACTCAAAATATTGTTTAGAATCGGTACTACTAATTTTTTTAGCATGTATGATGCCATTAAAACGATCTTGTAACTGATAAAATAACTCTTCTTCACTATCTGTCGTTTTTTTCGTGTCTAAATATACAGTACCATCCAAAAAATTTTTCATATAATGGAGAATACTACCAATAATCCAAGTTTTCCCCGAAGCAGGTTGTCCAAAAAAAAGAACATAATGTTTATTTTCAGCATCTGTGTTTAATTCTACTAAACGCTGATGATATTCCTCATCGGTTAACTCTCTTTCGACATCTCGCTTTGCTAATCTTACTTCATTCTTTTTAAATTGGTATTTTTCATTAAAAGAATTATTTAATGTTTCACTTGCAGATTGATTAGAAAATGAAGAAAAGCCATCATCTAAATCAGATGATGAACTAATCTCTGATTTATCTTTGCTATCCAATACATTATCAAATTCCAAATCAGGTAAATCTGATTTTTTCTCAAATGGATTATTTAACATAGTATTTCCTTACATTGTATGTCCAGATTGAATAACTTTTGGAATACTTTTCTCTTTATTTCCAAAAAAGATTAATAAACTTAACACTACAGCCCAATCTATAAATAGGCATAAAATAGTAAATAAAATACCCACCAATAAATGATGAAGATACGCAGATTTAAATGAAAATGCTAACTTACCTATTTCTTGACTTTCAAATTGAACAGGTTCAAATTTAAATTTAGAAGTATCATTAATGAATTCTTGCACTGTAGAACCTATCTCATTAATTGTGTTTACAGCCTTAAGATTTGTTTCAAAACCATATTCTTTAACAGATACTGTAGTTTGTAATACATTATCTATTAAATTATTTAATTCTTTTTCTTTATGTTCGATATTTTCTCTAACATCTTCTATTTTTTCATAATCTTCAGATGTCAATTTTCGTCTTGCGATTTGATCAATATTCTCTCTATATCTCTGTGCTATTTCATCCCAGTTAGCCCCTTTTGTACCAAATTCTGTTAATTTTTCCCCTAATACAGCTTGAATTTCTGCAATAATTTCTTGTGCCCTCTTTCCTAATCCTGGTCTTGATGGATCTGTTATCTGTCTGACTAATTGTTCAGTTAAACTCTCCAATCTTTTACGATTTTCAGTAATATTTGGACTAAAATTATTTAGTACTTTATTGGCAGAATTTACAACATCGTGCAACTGTTGTTTATGTTTTAATAATTCATCTCTAAAAAGTTGCTCCCGTTGATACGAGGTATATACCGCATTAAAGTTTCCTGTAAATGAAAACAAAGAAATAAAAAAGTAACCAATCAAGAACCCCCATATAGGAAGATTATTAATTCGACGATACCCAATCAAAATTGTAAATCCATACATTAACATCGTAATTGCAACTGAAAATGCCCAAGAAAAGGTTGCTCCAAAAAGATCAGTAAACCCTAATGCTGTTTGCACCAAACTGATAGACATAAAAACAATTAATGGAATATGTACCCATCCAGGTAGCTTTTTAGTGACTGGTTTCATTATTACCTCTCAATAATTATCAAATAGTTGTTCTAGCAATACATAAACCTGCTTATTCAAAAAAAAAAAACGGTTATGTCAAGAAAAAAAAGAAATTTTAGAGAAATAATGAAAAATCAATATGATATTTGTAGCCTCATCATCCTTTATGAGAACTAAATATCAAAGAACAGTACATATCATAAACAAAATAAGAATGAAGAAATGAGCTCAAGATGGGTGTCTTATAAAGACTATAAAACGTTAGAACTAGACCGACATGCCAACTATTGTAACGAAAATTTACAAATAGAAAGCGTTTCAACAATCTAGTTTAAAATGATATCAAATAACAAAAATAATATTATGGTCAATTAATCCTATAAAAATCGTTATGTTTAGTTGCTCTCTTATACAACCTGAAACCCTCGATTGAAATAAATTAAACCATTGCCGTCATACACATCGATTTTATCCAGCGTTACGAAAAACAACGAGTGCGTGCCAACTTCGTGGATCGTAGTGATTGTTCCGTGCAGATTAGCTAATGAACCGATTAATGCCGGGGCGTGATGAGGTTCGTGCTTGTCTTGCCAAATTTCCATATTAAAGCGTTCTTCCATTGAGCTTTCTCGCATACCTGCAAAATGGCAAGCAAGTTCCTGCTGCTCTGCGGACAAAACATTAATACAAACTTGCTTATTCTGCTTAAATACGGTATTCATTTGGCTATTACGATTCACACAAACTAAAACGGTTGGTGGTGTATCTGTAATCGAACAAACTGCCGTCGCCGTAATACCACAAGTTCCCGCCTCACCTTGTGTTGTAACAATATTCACTGCCGCCGCTAATTTAGACATCGCATTACGGAAGTTTTGTTGTTCGGGCTTTAATGTTTCTGCTATTTTTGCCATATTTTCAAATTATCTTAAGCGAAAAACGCCGGTGAATTACCGGCGTTTAATAACTAATCATTCAACCCTAATTTTTTCTCAAGGTAATGAATGTTGGTACCACCTTTTTGGAAATTTTTATCTTCCAAAATCGATTCGTGTAATGGGATATTGGTTTTAATGCCGTCAATAATTGTTTCCGCTAAAGCATTTTGCATTCTGCGAATAGCCACTTGACGATCTTCACCATACGCAATCAATTTACCAATCATTGAATCGTAATTTGGCGGCACAGTATAACCACCATAAATGTGAGAATCCCAACGAATACCGAACCCACCCGGTGAGTGAAGATGTTCGATTTTACCCGGAGATGGTAAGAATGTAGTTGGATCTTCTGCATTAATACGACATTCAATTGCGTGCCCGCGCACTTGAATATCTTCCTGTTTGAAAGATAATGGCAAGCCTGATGCAATGCGTAACTGCTCTTTGACTAAATCAACGCCGGTGATCATTTCAGTAACCGGATGTTCCACTTGGATTCGAGTGTTCATTTCAATGAAATAGAACTCGCCGTTTTCATATAAAAACTCAAACGTGCCTGCACCACGATAACCGATCTCTTTACACGCATTAGCACAACGCTCGCCGATATGACGGCGCATCTCTTCAGTAATTCCCGGTGCCGGTGCTTCTTCCACCACTTTTTGATGACGACGCTGCATTGAACAGTCGCGTTCAGCTAGATAAATTGCATTACCGTGTGTATCTGCCAACACTTGAATTTCGATATGACGTGGATTTTCCAAATATTTTTCCATATAAACCATATCATTATTAAATGCCGCTTTCGCCTCAGCTTTCGTCATTGCAATCGCTTCTTCCAAAGCACTTTCGTGACGAACAACACGCATTCCACGACCACCGCCACCACCGGATGCTTTAATAATAATTGGGTAGCCGATACGCTTAGCAATCTCTTTATTCTTATTGATATCTCTACCCAATGGACCATCAGAACCCGGTACACAAGGTACACCAGCCTTTTTCATTGCATTAATCGCCGAAACTTTATCTCCCATTAAACGGATAACATCTGCTGTAGGCCCAATAAATACAAAACCCGAACGTTCTACTTGTTCTGCAAAATCAGCATTTTCTGATAAAAATCCGTATCCTGGATGAATTGCATCTGCACCTGTCACTTCTGCGGCTGCAATAATTGCCGGAATATTTAAATAACTTTTGGCAGATGGTGCCGGCCCAATACAAACAGTTTCATCCGCAAGCAAAACGTGTTTTAACATACGATCCGCTGTTGAATGTACCGCCACAGTGGCAATACCTAACTCTTTGCACGCTCGTAAGATACGCAATGCTATTTCACCACGATTAGCGATAACTACTTTTTCTAACATAGTTCTATCCATAAAAATCGACACAATATGTTCTGTTGTCATATTGTGTCATAGTGAATTTATTCGATTACGATTAATGGTTCATCAAATTCAACCGCATCACCATCATTAACCAGAATAGCTTTGACTACACCAGCTTTATCAGATTCAATACGATTCATCATTTTCATTGCTTCGACAATACAAAGCGTATCACCGACTTTCACGCTCTTACCAACTTCAACAAATGGTGCAGCTTCGGGACTTGGACTACGATAGAATGTCCCCACCATTGGTGAGCGAACGGTATGACCGGAAATTGCATCCGCTTCTGCTGCCGGAGCTGCCACCGGTGCTGCTGTGGGTGCTGCAACCGCTGCCGGAGCAGCTGGTGGTACGATGATCGGTTGTGGCGCAACCGGTGCCGACGCCACTACTGCACTACCACGACTAATACGCACAGATTCTTCACCTTCGGAAATCTCAATTTCCATAATACCTGATTCTTCAACTAATTCGATGAGTTTTTTAATTTTACGAATATCCATAGTTTGATCCGCTATTTAGTTAATGTTTAATCGACAAATCGCTACAAAAAACCGGTAGCGATGATTAATTTGCTTGCTGCTGTTGCAAATAGGCAACGGCAAACTGTAACGCATATTGATACCCAGCCGCGCCTAATCCGCAAATTACGCCCACAGCAATATCGCTTAGATAGGAGTGATGACGGAAAGGTTCACGACGATGAATATTTGAAAGATGAATTTCAACGAAAGGAATTTCTACTGATAATAACGCATCCCGCAATGCCACACTGGTGTGAGTAAACGCCGCAGGATTAATCAAAATAAAATCCACTTTTCCCAAACTTTCGTGAATTTTATTAATCAGTTTTTCTTCGCTATTGGATTGGAAACAACTCAATTCAATGCCATACTTTCCGGCACTTTCTTGCAACGCCGTTTCAATATCTTGTAAGGTCTGTCTACCGTAATGCTTCGGCTCCCGTTTCCCCAACATATTCAAATTAGGGCCATTTAATAACAAAATATGAAATGACATAGTTTCCTCTCACTTCTCGTCTATAAAAATTCAACATTATAACGATTTTATCGAAAATCACAGCATTTATCTGCTCTTACCACTCATTTTCTTTAAAATTAACCTAAATTACTCTTTCAGAACTGCTGACTTCGGCACAACCAAAAGCGCCTAACTTGGTCTTGATATGTTACACTATCAACAGGAAAGCAAAATTTAAATTTAATAGGAGTATTACGATGAAAATCGCTGTTTATAGTACAAAAAGTTATGACCGAAAATATTTGGAACTGGTCAATGTCAAATACAATTTTGATCTCGAATTTTTTGACTTTATGCTCAGTAAGCGTACTGCAAAAATGGCGGAAGGTTGCCAAGCGGTCTGTATTTTTGTAAACGATAATGCCGATCGGGAAGTGCTCACCGAACTTGCGCAAATCGGTGTCAAAATTATTGCTTTACGTTGTGCCGGTTTCAACAATGTCGATTTAGAAGCGGCAAAAGAATTAGGATTAAGTGTGGTTAGAGTGCCGGCATATTCTCCGGAAGCGGTCGCCGAACATACTGTCGGCTTAATGTTGACATTAAATCGTCGCATTCACCGCGCTTATCAACGCACCCGTGAAGCCAATTTTTCGCTTGAAGGCTTAATCGGTTTCAATATGCACGGACGCACTGTTGGCGTTATCGGAACCGGGAAAATCGGTTTAGCCGTAATGCGAATTCTAAAAGGCTTTGGTATGCATATTCTCTGTTATGATCCATTTAAAAATCCGGCAGCAGAAGAACTTGGCGCCACTTATGTTTCTTTAGATGAACTCTATGCCCATTCGCACGTCATTACGCTTCATTGTCCGGCAACCCCGGAAAACTATCATCTGTTAAATGCTGAAGCATTCAAAAAAATGAAAGATGGTGTAATGATCATTAATACCAGTCGTGGCACATTGATTGATACCCAAGCGGCGATTGAAGCTTTAAAATCCCGTAAAATTGGCGCATTAGGTATGGATGTTTATGAAAATGAACGAGATCTCTTCTTCGAAGATAAATCGAATGAAGTAATTTTAGATGACGTATTCCGTCGTTTATCTTCTTGCCATAACGTGTTACTGACAGGGCATCAGGCATTTTTAACAGAAGAGGCATTAACCAGTATCTCGGATGTGACACTTAGCAATATCCACGCACTGGTTACAAATCAACCTTGCGCAAATCTACTTTAAGTTTTGGCTATTGCTGGAATTGTATTTTGTGCAACAAATTAGTGTTATACTACCGTAACATTTTTAACATTGATGAAAAAATAAACTTCAATTAAGGATTAAACTTTATGAGCGATAAAATTGTTTATTCAAGCGATGCATCTTTCGAAGCGGACGTTTTAAAATCGGATGTCCCTGTTTTACTTGACCTTTGGGCACCTTGGTGCGGACCTTGCAAAATGATTGCACCGGTTTTGGATGATCTTGCAGAAGAATTTGACGGCAAAGTAAAAATCGTCAAAATTAACATTGATGAAAATCAACAAACCCCTGCACAATTAGGTGTGCGCAGCATCCCAACATTGATTATCTTTAAAAATGGTCAACCTGTTGCTACTCAAGTTGGTGCCGTTCCAAAAGCACAATTAGCTGCGTTTATTAATAATGCTCTTTAATACATTTATAAGTTAAATGCTGAATATTAAGGTCACAAATAATACTATTTGTGACCTTATTTTTATCAAGTTTTTTTATAATTTAATAAACTTAAATAATCTTCAACAGTATCCATTTCTCCAGCATCACTGTCATTCAACAACAATGTTCTAACTGCTAATTTTTTGGTTAGAATTAATTTTCTAGGAATATCATCCCAATAATATTTTGGATTATTTAAAATATCAGATTCTAAATAATTAGATAAAGCTTTCTTTATTGAATAACAATCTTCACCTATCCAAAAAGATACTCCTAAAAGAGATGGTTTATCATCATTGCTAACATCTATCTGACGAATAATTCCCATTTTATCTATAATTGGCACCCATTCTTTTTCTCTTTTTAATCTATGTATTAAGAAATAAGTACTACTTTCTAATTTTTCTAAAAAAATATTTTTATATAACACAACATCCGCATCAATAACATAACTATTTTCAAAGTAATTAGATACCTTAAAAAAAGAATAAATGTTATTGTATTCCTTATATTTTTCATTATAAATAATTTTACATTTATATTTATCATTCAAATATTCGAATAAATGAGCATTATATCCTGTCACAATAAAAATATCAAAAATATTAGCTTCTTGAAGAAATTTAATAGTTCTTTCTATATTAGGCATAGATAAAATTGGAAGTAATGCTTTATGACTATTACTTACAAAATCTTTAAATCTACTTCCTAAACCAGCTGCTAAAATAATTGCATTCATTTTTCACCTTTTGAAAAGCTAATTACTATCGAACAAAAAATACAAAAGCCACCAATTATACTAATGATAGTAAAATTATATGTTGTAAATAAAAACAACATAATCCACAAAATATAACTTATGTTGAAGTTTATTGCACAAGATGATCCGATAATACTTATTGATGTATAATAAAAAAAGTAAGATAATACTGAAAAAATACTAACAATAAATAAATTAAATAAGAATTCTATATTTATACTAAAATTACCATCTAGATAAAAAAATATTAAACACAAGATTATAGAAATGCATATAGAAATTATATATCGAAAAAATAATATTGTTTCAGGAAATATTGATTTAATAGAAAAATACTCACAACATACAGACTCACTTCCCCAAGAAAATGCACATAACAGTGCAAAAAATATTCCAAAAACTTGAAGATTATTAATTTCTAATGGTTCTATAGTAAGATATAAACCAATAACTGATAATATTATAGAGATAACCACTTTAAAGTTTATCTTTCTATACAAAAAGAACAATATTAATAACGAAAATATTGGGTATATCGATGTAAAATAAGTCGTAATAGCAACCCCAGAAAATACAATAGATAATATATACAATCCCATACCTATAGAAGGGAATACTAAGAAAATAATATTTTTCCTAATAACAAAAGCATTTTTAGAAATATCTAAAGTTATTTTTCTTATTCTTAAAAATGACAAAAAGACAAGTGAAAAAAACTCTGTAAAAAGCAGTATTATTACAGACAAAAAAAGATAATCATCACTCAACTCTTTATATAAAGATGCGACTCGATCTATCAATATTAAATTTATTGCCCAAAGTAATCCAGATAGAATTCCTAAAAGTTCACCTCTAAACTTATAGATTAAGTCTTTCCACATCATATATAATTTTCCTTATACTCTGAATATAAAGAAAAGATTCTTTCTAGGCGTTTATATTTATAATTACCAAAGAAATCACCTCTAGACTCTTTAGCTAATGTCCATAAGTACCAAAGTGCATTTTGTAGAATTTTATATATAAGAATTTTTTCTTCTAAAATATCTATTTTAGAAAGTGAAGGGGGGGGGGGTAGAAAGGTCATAAGAAAAATTATTTTTTTTAATATTCCATAAATTGCAATAATTTTCTAAAAATTTTCTTTCAATATGTTTTGGAAAATTAGATTCTTCAAATAATGATGCAATATCCCACATAGGATCATTCAAGCCAGAATACTCCCAGTCTATTAAATATAACTTTTGATAAATTAATATATCATCTCCTAAAACAAAATTCTCTGCCACAAGATCATTATGACAAGGAAATGAATTTATACCTAAATCAGCAAATAATCTTCTATACAATCCTAATATCTTAGATTCAAAATGATAGTATTTATCATCAATTACAACATCACTATCTAAAACTATTTTTTTATAAAGTTTATATTCTTCTAAATAATCCCATGTATTTGTAAATTTAGCACCTGAAGAATGAGTATCAACTAATAAATCTACAACTTTATTCAAATATCCAAAAATATTATAAGGAGATAACGTCATAGCATTATTAATATATTTAGTAATTTTATCACCATTATTTTCATTAAAATATATGATATCCGAATTGATTCCCAATTCACTCATTAATACACTATTATTATGTTCATTTTTTCTATTAATAATTTGATTAGAAGTTTTACCAGAAACTCTAAAAACAAATCTTTCATTTTTAGTGGTTATTAAATAGTTTGTATTTGTCATTCCTCCAATTCTATCACAAGAGAGAATTGATTTCTCATCTATATTTATCAAATGACAAAAAGCAGATATTATATTCTTATAACTCATTCATATATGCCTCAATATTATGTCCTTTTCTATCATTCTCAGGTGGCAATTCTAAATAATTGCCATATTGTTTTTTTAACATAAGATCATAGTCTAATGAAACTGGAAACTCATAATTTTCAAACGTAGTTAATATAAATTTTTCAAAAGAATCTCTGTTATAAATATTCCCATCAACTGGGGCATATACGCTTACACAATTTGATCTTTCTTGCTCTGTGATTTTTTTCATCTTATCTAATACAAAATATATAGAAGGAATTTTTTTATAAACCCTGTTAGCTAAAATGTTTAAAATCCTCCCATGTTTAAATAAATGAGATAATAATTTCCGGTAGAACTTATATTTTTTTTGTTGTTTCTCTGCCTTTTTGGGGTCAGATGAGATATCTTCTAAGATAAAAATATCAATATAAATCCCATACTCAATAATATGATTTTTTGTTTTTTCTATTAACAACGTATTTTTATCAAAAAACTTCACTAAATGACCATAGAAAAAATTTTTCTCATCATCAATCCCCCATAATTCGTAATTATCTTTAAGAAGATTACTGCTTTCATTCCATAATTTAACAAATTTATCATATTCTTCTCTTAACATAAAAATATCAATATCATCATCCCAAGGAATAAACCCTTTATGCCTAATAGCACCTAACATTGAACCATATGCTAAAGAATAAGATATGTTATGCTTTCTACAGAAACTATCAAAATTAACTAATACCTGAAGCAAAATTGATTTATAGTCTTTCTCATTTATTTTTTTTCTATCCATAAATATATTCTCAAATTATTTATAAATAACTCTACCTTCCCGCATTTTTCATAATACGATCTTTGGTGAGCTTCCATTCTCTCTCTTTAATGTCTTGGCGTTTATCGTGTTGTTTTTTACCTTTAGCAATACCAATTTTGACTTTTGCCCACGCACTTTTCCAATAAAGTGACAACGCTACAATCGTATATCCATCACGATTTGATTTACCAAATAAGAAGTCAATTTCTCGCTTGCTTAAAAGTAATTTACGTGTGCGAGTAGGATCGCAAACTATATGGGAAGAGGCTACATTTAACGGCGTAATATTTGCCCCGAATAAAAAGGCTTCTCCGTTCTGGAAAATAACATAACTATCACCAATATTGGCTTTGCCTGCTCGTAGTGATTTAACTTCCCAGCCTTGCAATGCCAAACCTGCTTCTATTTCATCTTCAATAAAATAATCGTGTCTTGCTCTTTTATTTAAGGCAATCGTATTGTCTTTTTTAGTTAATTTTTTTTTTGTCATCATTAAAATCCTTCAAAATTTGCAATTATTCTACCTAATCACTATTTGAAAAACAAAGACAAAGTGTCCCTATTCCCAGTTATCGCGCTCTGGTATAGAATGCGTTACAATTTTACGTTATTTTTATTCATCAGCTGGTATTCCTATGTCTGAACAACCTGTTTTAACCACATCCAAAGGCGCTAGAGTCGCCGTTGTTGATGGTATTCGTACTCCCTTTATTAAGAAAAATACACTTTTCAAAGAGGCAAGAGCAAAAGATCTCGGAGCAATGGTCGCTAATGAATTATTAAGTCGTTTAGCTGTTCCAAAAGATAAAATTGAGCAAGTCGTATTTGGACAAGTAATCCAAGATCCTGATATTCCTAATCTATCTCGAGAAATATCGCTCTTGTTAAATATGCCAAAAGCGCAATCTTACACTGTCAGCAGCTCTTGTCCGACCGGATTACAGGTGCTAATCAATTTAAGTAACAGTATTTTGATGGGAAATGCGCATTATGCATTAGCAGGTGGCGCTGACTCTTTATCCAATGCACCAATTCGTCTTAACTCTCATTTAATTCAATTATTTAGAGATGTGATGGCAGCAAAAAGCTATGAAGAAAAATATCGGCTGTTACGTCAAATCACTTGGCAAGATTTCAAATTGCAGGCACTGAATTTAAAAGATCCCTTAACACAACTTTCTCTTTCTGCGGTGTCGGAACAGATGGCGCAAGATTTTCATCTTAGCCGTCAGGAGTTAGACGAATATGCAGCACGTTCCCATCGCTTAGCCTATCAAGCGTGGCAAAGCGGTGAATTACGCCAACAGGTAATGGTTTCTTTTCCACCTCCTTATAAAGATTTCGTGGTTTCCGATAATCAAATTGAGAAACACGTTAAACCGGAGTTTTACCAAAAATTTAAACCTTTTAATGGTAAAAATTATGGCACAGCCACCGATTGGAACACCTCTCACTCGTGCGACGGTGCGGCAGCGGTATTGCTGATGAACGAACATACTGCAAAAGCGGAAGGATTGAATATTCTTGGTTATATTCGCCACTATACAATGACTGCAAATGATGTTTGGAAAAATATGTTTGTTGGCGTAACCTATTCCATTGCAAAAGTGTTGCAAAACGCCAATATGCGCCTTTCCGATCTTGATTTAATTGATATTCACGAAACCTCTTCAGCTCAAATTTTATCCAATCTAAAACTGATTGAATCCGAAACTTTTGCTCGGCAGCATCTTAATCGTTCAGCCGCAATTGGTCAGGTCGATATGAGTAAATTAAATATTTTGGGAGGTTCTCTTGCCTATGGTAATCCGCGTGCGGTCAGCAGTTTACGTTTGATTATTCAATCGTTATATGCTTTGAAACAGCGTGGAGGCGGACGTTCTCTTATTGCTTCAAGCGGTTTGGGCGGCATTGGCGGTGCTATGGTTTTGGAGAGCGAATAATGAACACTTTACAGCAAAATACTCAACATTCTCCATTTACGCTATCAATTGATGATCAACAGATTGCATCATTGATCGTGAATGTAACCGATAAAAAACGTAACACCTTGTCAGCAGAATTTGTCGATCAGATGTTGCAACTATTAAACAATCTGCCGAAAGAAACAAAAGGTCTCATTTTTTATTCCAGCAAGAAAAATAATTTTATTCAGGGCTTTGATCTTAATAGTTTAATGGGGAAATCTGATAATGAATTGGAAGCCTTTTTGGATAAAATTCATCGTTTAATGGAAACCATTCGCCAATTACCATTTCCAACAGTGGCAGCAATTCACGGCTCCTGTTTCGGACTTGGTTTAGAGTTAGCTTTGGCGTTCCAATATCGTATTGCTTCCGATGATATTAATACACAATTTGCAATGCCGCAGGTTCGTTCCGGTATTGTACCTTTCGCCGATGCGATTTCTGCATTGGTTTCTCACGTTGGCTTAAAGAAAGCCCTCTCTATTTTGTTGTCCGGTGACAAATTTGATGTACATACAATGCAATCATTAAATTGTATCAATGACGTTGTGCCACAAAGTTTATTGTTACCGACCGCCTTTGAATTTTTCAGTAAAAAGACATTAGTTGCAAAAACACTTTCAAAAACTGCAAAACTTTGGCAACAAATTCAAGGATATTGGCATAACAATCCGATCTTCCGCCATATTTTGTTTGATGCTGCCGAAAATAAAGAGTGGTTAGGACCGATTGATAATTATCCGGCGATGGCAAAAATTATCGAAATTTTGAAACAGCCAACTCATCCATTGCGTTTAGAAGTGGAACGACAAGCCTTTATCAGTTTGTTTAATAGCGATAACTCCAAAGTGTTGCGCAGCCTTGAACAGACTAAACGAGCAATGCGTTTGCAATATGAAGCGCGCGGAAACAATGTACGTGATGTAAATAAACTTGCCATTATCGGTGGCGGTTTTATGGGTGCCGGCATTGCTTACATTACTGTACGAAATGCAAAAATTCCGGTTAGAATCAAAGATATACACCCTTCCGGCATTAGCAAAGCATTGCATTTAACACATTCATTATTGCAACAGGAAGTCGGCAAAAAATTGTTATCTTCCGGTGAAATGCAACAATTAATGTATCTGATTTCCGGTGGTGAACGCTTTTTAGCCGCACCTGATGCCGACTTTGTCATTGAGGCGGTTTATGAGGATTTAGCCACTAAACAGCAAGTTTTAGAAGAGAGCGAAGTCTTCTATAGCGAACATACTATTTTTGCCACTAACACCTCAACCTTGTCGATTGCAGACATCGCCAGTGTTGCCAATCGTCCGGAAAACGTTATCGGCTTTCACTACTTTTCCCCAATTTCCAACCGTAAAATGTTGGAAATTATTCCTCATCCAAAAACATCTGAAAAGACAATTGCGACAGCCATCCACTTCGCCATTCAGCAAGGCAAAATTCCGCTTCTGGTTTCCGATAAACCGGGATTCTTTGTCAACCGTATTCTTATTCCTTATTTGTTGGAAGCTTTTTACTGCTTATGCGATGGCGAAGCGGTTGATTTTATCGATCGTGCTTTGCAGGAATTCGGTTTTGAAATCGGTCCATTGGCTATGTTGGATGATTTTGGTCTGGATCTTTTTGCTAAAATGTTGCCAAGTTTGGAAAGACACTACGGAATGCGTTTTGCCGTGCCGGCAAAATTAGGCAACTTAATCCGCGATCAACGCAAAGGCAGCAAGAATCGGCGCGGTTTTTATCTTTATCATTCACAGAACGGTCAACGCTCTATGGTGGATAAAAGTATCTATTATGTGATGGAAACCATTTCCGAAAATAATTTGGAATCCGAACAGGTGGTTCGCCGTTGTATTCTGATGATGATCAACGAGGCGGCTCGCTGTTTGGAAGAGGGCGTGATCAATGATCCGAATGAAGGTAATATGGCTTCAGTATTGGGCGTATTTTTCCCTGAATTTCGTGGTGGCATTTATGCCTATATCGAACATATCGGTGCCATTTCAATTGTTAAAGCATTGAATGATCACGTAAAACTTTACGGTGAACGCTTCCTGCCTTGTGATTGGCTACTGAATAAAGCCGAACAGGAACAGCAACTTATGCAGAGGTAACACAGATGGCTTCTTCGCAACGTTGGGATATTTACAGCAAGATTTATAATTTCTTTTTACAAGCTGCCGATGGAATGCGTAGAAGCCAGTTTGCCCTTTTGGATCAACACAAAGTTTGGTCGCCTACACCACAATCCATTTATATTGCCGGTGCTGGAACTGGATTAGATTTACCGTATTTAGCCACAAGATTATCTGAAAAAAGCTGCTTAACCTTAGTGGATTTCTCGCCATCAATGCTGCAAAAAGCGGAAATGTTAATCCAAAAGCAAAATTATCCTTGGCAGATTGAAACCAAAGTTGGTCGTGCGGAACAAAGTGGATTGCCGGATCAAAGTTGCGATTTAGTGATAATGCACCTGATTTTAGCGGTAACTTCAACGCCAGAACAATTGCTAGCAGAAGCAGTTCGAGTATTAAAACCGAATGGAGTAATATCACTTTGGGATAAGTTTCTAGCCGATGATCAACAACCGACCTGTGTTCGTAACGGCTTTGATCGAATTACAACTGCGTTAGGGACTACCATTAATTTACGCCTGAATGATCTAATTGCTACTTTACCGCTTAAAATCGAACAGCGTAATTTTTGTCATTGGGGATTAATGCAACAAGTGGTATTACGAAAAACAGAGTAATACCACCTGATCGCCCATCAATGTTAATAGCCATTCATATTATCTTTCGGCAAAAAGACTTTATCTTTTATCCGATGAACTTGTGTTTCCAAACGTCCATCAGGATATAAACTGATTTCACGCCAGCCCGGTTGTAAATTATCCAACGTAAAATAAGCACAATCCGGTTTAAACTGGATACAGGTGGACGGCGTTGCAAACACAGGAATTCCTTGCCAAACCGCATTTACTTCTTGATGAATATGCCCATAAACAATCGCTTTAATTTTCTGATGTTTTGCCAACACTTCAGAAAAATCATATGGATTACGTAAATTATGCTGATCTAACCAAGCAGAATTTGTCGGCAAAAGATGGTGATGCAATACAATAAGTGTATTCCGATCCGGATAAAGAGATAATCTTTGTTCCAACCATTTTAACTCTTCTTCGCTCAACATTCCGTGCGGTACGCCATATAACTGACTATCCAACAGAATCACTTGCCAACTCTCGCCCAACAACAGATGTTTTTCCGGCTGAATAACGGCTTTATAAAGATCAAATACCGCTTCCATTTTCGGTTGGAAATCGTGGTTACCGGGAATCCAAAAGATTTTTTTGCCCAGCTGCACAATTTCTTTCACGAAACGGTGATAACCCGCTTCACTGTTATCCTGCACAAAATCCCCTGTTGCAAGAATATAATTGCTCTCAAATCCGGATTTTTTTATCTCACTCAACACCTGTCGAAAACTGTCAAAGGTATTAATACCTAATAATTCACCGTCTTCATCTGCAAACAGGTGAGGGTCCGTTACCTGGAGCAATTTTATTACACCAGCCGATTCGTCACGAAATAGATCTGACATAATGTCTCCTTTCATTAATTCAAATTACTATCTCTACTTTAGACAATTCCATAAAAAAGTCAGCAGCTAAATTATAAAAGTGTTAGTTTACGCACATTTTTTATTGTTTTTTATTCAGAAAATGCTCACTTGTTCACAAATTAACACCATTTCTGTTGCAATTTTTTATAGTTCAACTGCAACCACTGTAACCCAATCACAGCAACACCGTTATCAATTCTGCCTTGTTCCAACCATTGGTAAGCGGTGGCTCGGCTGACAACGTGTACGCGAATATCCTCATTTTCTTCCGCTAAACCGTGAATACCGCCCACTTTGGTTGAATCTACTTTGCCGGCAAAAAGATGAATGCGCTCCGCCATTCCACCCGGGCTATCCCAAAATTGCATAATCGGCATTACTTCAGTTAAATGCACGCCTGCCTCTTCTTCACTTTCACGAACAGCAACGCCTGCCGGCTGTTCTCCGGTTTCGATCATTCCCGCGACTAATTCCAATAACCAAGGTGATGATGGCGATTTCGGATCAATCGCACCAATCCGAACTTGCTCGACCAAAACAACATTATCCAGTTGCGGATCATAAAGTACGACGGCTGTTGCTTCATTTTTAGCAAGCAGTTCTCGCGTGACAATGCCGCTCATTTCTCCGGAAAAAAGTTTGTGACGAAATTTAACCCGTTTCATCGTATAAAAGCCTTTAAATACGACCTCATCACTGACAATTTCAATATCTTTTTGCCCATATTGTTGAATAAATTTATCGTCTGACATTTTTAATCTCCTAATTTTTCTTCTCTGCGACATTGGCTAAAAACAGTGCAATCACCATTAATAAAATCGCCGCTGCCACCGCCAATGTTCCCAGCGAACTCGAATGATCGACAATGATCAGCCTGATCATTGCCGTGATTCCGATATATAAAAAATAACGTAATGGGAAATGGAAGCCGGCGGTAAAATATTTCACAATCAGAGCTAAAAACTCAAAATAGAGAAAATAGACCACGATTCGTTCCGCCAACACATAGGCAATAGTGGTGTCACTTGCCTTCAACACAATAATCTGCCCCAATTCAAATGTCTGTTTGCCCAGTAAAATCACCAAAATTACCGACAATACCACCAAAGCAATATTTAAAATCCACTGCAATACGCCGGCAAATTTTCGCCCGAAAGCGTGTGGATCCAATTTATTTATTTGTTCTTCTGTCATTACAATTTCCTATTAATCACTCGATAACGTTTTAATTTTACCTTCTGTTGCAGCAAGGATGCGTTTTTTTCTTGCCAACAAAAACAGTGTGATATTGTGCCACTTCCTTGTACAAAGCAAGCTAAATAAAAAGGCAATTCCTGTGCAAAAAAAAGTTGCCCGTTTGGTGCCTCTTGGGTAAAAAAACAACTATTTTCCGGCTCAAACCGCACTTTTGAAATAGCACCGATTCCCCGCCCTTTCGCTTTTAAAATCGCCTCACGCGCACACCAAGTCAAATAAAAAGCCTCATCCTGCTTTTGCTGCGATTGCCACCACGCTATTTCTGTTTTTGAGGCATAATAATGCAATAAACGTTCAAAATTTCTTATCCTCAACGGATGCTCAATATCAATTGCCACCGACTCATTATGCACTCGTTGTACTAAAATCACTGCCACCCAATCCCCGGAATGGCTTAAATTAAAATCAAATTGCGGTGCATTAAAATGCGGTCTGCCCTGTTGATCCTTTTCAATTCCTTGAGCAAAAACCTGTTCTTGCCCAAGCTGCTGCAATAATTTCCATAATAAAAAATAACCGATTTTGCGCTGCCTTTGTTTATTAGGTGCCATTGAAGTGTGCTTAAAAATCGTGCTTAGATACGAGATCGGTGGCAAAAGGTGAAATGGATAAGATTGATGAATATTTCCCCAAACAACAAAAACCTGCGGCATAATGAAAGAGATGTGCATAAAACATAGTGCAAGTGTACTCAAATTCGGCGCCAATACCAATAATATTTCTATTAATTACCTAGATTTTAAGCTATTCTATACCACATTTTTTAATATCATTTTTCATTTCAAATTTCAGTACTCATAGGACAACTTTATTATGCAAGAACAATATCGTCCCGACTTAGTCGAGAGTCGTATTCAAAAATACTGGCAAGATAATAAAACCTTTAAAGTTCAACCCGATCCAAGCAAAGAAAAATATTACTGCTTATCAATGTTCCCTTATCCTTCCGGTCGTTTACATATGGGACACGTTCGTAATTATACTATCGGCGATGTTATCTCCCGTTATCAACGAATGAATGGCAAAAATGTATTACAGCCTATCGGTTGGGATGCTTTCGGTTTACCTGCAGAAAATGCAGCAATTAAAAATAAAGCAGCGCCGGCAACTTGGACTTACGATAATATCGAATATATGAAAAACCAACTGAAGATGTTGGGCTTCAGTTATGATTGGGATCGCGAAATTGCGACCTGTAAACCTCAATATTACAAATGGGAACAGTGGTTTTTCACTGAATTATATAAAAAAGGGTTAATTTATAAGAAAACCTCTACCGTTAACTGGTGTCCGAATGACCAAACCGTATTGGCAAATGAGCAGGTAAACGACGGTTGCTGCTGGCGCTGTGATACGCCGGTGGAACAAAAAGAGATCCCACAATGGTTTGTCAAAATTACCGATTATGCTGAACAACTTTTACAAGGATTGGATCAGTTGCCTGAATGGCCGGATCAAGTAAAAGCGATGCAGCGCAACTGGATTGGTCGTTCCGAAGGGGTTGAAATTACCTTTAAAATGCAAGATAGCGATGAAACCGTAACCGTTTATACTACCCGTCCGGATACATTCTACGGCGTGTCTTATCTTGCCGTGGCTGCCGGACATCCACTGGCGGAACAAGCCGCGAAAAACAATCCTGAATTAGCGCAATTTATCCAAGAATGCCGAAATACCAAAGTGGCAGAAGCGGAATTGGCGACAATGGAGAAAAAAGGGATGTTTACCGGTCGTTATGCGCTTCACCCGATTACCGGTGAGGCTGTGCCGGTTTGGATCGCTAATTTCGTTTTAATGCATTACGGTACCGGTGCGGTGATGGCTGTGCCGGCACACGATCAACGCGACTATGAATTTGCGCAAAAATATCATTTACCGTTAAAACCGGTGATTGCACCGCTTGACGGTTCAGAATTGGATCTATCCAAAGCCGCTTACACCGAACACGGTATTGCCATTAATTCCGCTGAATTCAATGGCTTAGATTTTGAACACGCTTTTAATGGCATTGCCGATAAATTGGAAGCGATGGGCGTGGGTAAACGCCAAGTGAACTATCGTTTACGCGATTGGGGGGTTTCTCGCCAACGCTATTGGGGAACACCAATCCCGATGCTCACCTTAGAAAACGGTGATGTTGTGCCGGTGCCACTAGCAGATTTGCCGGTCGAATTGCCGGAAGATGTGGTAATGGACGGAGTGCAAAGTCCGATTAAAGCCGATCCGAATTGGTCAAAAACCACTTACAACGGTCAACCTGCCTTGCGTGAAACCGATACCTTCGACACCTTTATGGAATCGTCTTGGTATTATGCTCGTTATACTTGTCCACAATATCAACAAGGTATGTTAAACAGCGAAGAAGCGAATTATTGGTTGCCGGTGGATCAGTATATCGGAGGTATTGAACACGCAACAATGCACCTGCTTTACTTCCGTTTTTATCATAAATTATTACGTGATGCCGGTTTGGTTGCTTGTGATGAGCCAGCAACTAAGCTTCTATGTCAAGGAATGGTGTTAGCTGATGCATTCTATTACACCTCAGAAACAAATGAACGCATTTGGGTATCACCAACCAAAGTGACTATTACTCGCGATGAAAAAGGTCGTATTATTAAAGCAGTTGATCCTGAAGGTCACGAGCTTGTTCACGCCGGTATGACAAAAATGTCTAAATCAAAAAATAACGGTATCGATCCGCAAGAAATGGTAGAAAAATATGGTGCGGATACAGTTCGTCTATTTATGATGTTTGCTTCTCCGGCAGAAATGACTTTAGAGTGGCAAGAATCCGGTGTCGAAGGTGCTAATCGTTTCTTACGCCGTTTGTGGAAGTTAACTTATGATTATTTACAGCAACCTGCCACCGTTGAGCTTGATCCGAAAGCGTTAAACACTGATCAAAAAGCTCTACGCCGTGATCTACATAAAACCATTGCCAAAGTCAGTGATGATATTGGTCGTCGTCAAACTTTCAACACCGCTATTGCTGCCATTATGGAGTTAATGAATAAACTCACTAAAGCACCATTAGCGCAAGAACAAGATCGTGCGGTAATGAAAGAGGCATTAAATGCCGTGATTAAAATGCTTTATCCAATCACACCGCATATCTGCTTACAATTATGGCAAGATCTTGGTAATCAAGATGTCATTGATTTTGCATCGTGGGTTGTAGCCGATCAGAAGGCGATGGTCGATGAAGAAAAATTGGTTGTAGTTCAGGTTAATGGTAAAGTTCGCGGAAAAATCACTGTTGCGGCAAGTGCTTCCGAAGAAGAGATCAAAACTGCGGCAATGGCAGATGAAAATGTACAAAAACACTTAGATGGTTTAAATATCATTAAAGTCATTTATGTTCCTGGCAAATTGCTCAGTTTCGTGGCTAAATAAAATGCTATTATTATCGTGCCGCCGCATTAAACGGCGGCATATTACAGCAATCTTAATACTGTAGTTGGGAAGTCTTTTAAAAACTCCCAACAGTTATTAAGATGTCAATGAATAAGGAAATTTTGATGAATAAACTAAAATATATTTTCACCTTGTCTGCGACATTATTACTCTCTTCTTGCGGTTTCCATTTTGCTAATGACCAACTTTCTCAAAAGCTTTTTAAAGAAATAAAACTCAGCAGCGGTGATAAATACAGCGATATTGCCATTGCAATGCGTAAGGAATTACGCACCCACGGTGTTACTTTGGTCGAAGAAGGAAATGTTCCGACATTAAAATTAAACGGTTCTACTAGCAGTGATGAAGTGGTGTCCGTCTTTAAACAAGGCCGTGAAGCGGAATCCTTACTTTCTTTATCCGTAAGTGCATCTTTGCAAATGCCGGATAAAAAGCAATATCCAATAGAAGTGCAAGTTTCGCGTACATTTTTTGACAACTCTCGTGCCGCATTAGCAAAAAATGCGGAACAGCAACTAATCCGTAATGATATGTACAAGCAGGCGGCACAACAAATTTTAATCAAAATGATCAGTATCCAACAACAATACTAATCTCAATTATGATAATACGGATCTTTGCCAACCAACTTGTCCACACATTGCAACAAAAAACCTATCCTGCATATTTGTTGGTTGGGCAAGATCCACTATTGATTGAAGAAAGCAAATATCACCTTTTTCAATTCGGCAAACAGCAAGGCGCAACACAAAAACAGGAAATCGTTATCGATAGTAATACTGATTGGGCAACACTCTTTACCGATCTACAAACTTTCGGTTTATTTTCACAACAACAGATTTTCCTTTTCACTTTGCCAGATAATATTAACGCCCAGTTACAACAGCAATTACAACAGCTAGTTTCTTTGTTGCATTCCGACATCATCGCTATTTTTCAAATCGCAAAACTGACCACGACCATTGAAAAGCAAGCGTGGTTCAAAACATTAGAACAGATCAAAACATTGCAGATTAATTGCCAAACACCCACTTTAGAACAGTTACCGCAATGGATTCAGCAACGTGCCAAGATGATGGAGTTAAGCATTGATAATGAGGCAATAGAACTTTTAGCTTATAATTATGAAAATAATTTAGCAGCATTAAAACAAACGTTACAGCTAATGCAACTACTTTATCCACAACAAAAAATTACACTAATAAATGCTGGGCAATGTATTGAGCAATCTTCTGTTTTTACGCCATTTCAATGGATTGATGCTATTTTGCAAGGCAAAAAATATCGCTGTATCCGCATTTTAGAACAGCTACAAAATGAAGGCGATATTCAGCCAGTAATGTTATTGCGTATTTTGCAAAAGGAATTACTCCTTTTATTACGGCTTGGCAGTGATGACAACATAAAAATTAAAAATACGCAACAAATGTTAAACTCCCAGTTGTTACGTCAAAAATTTGATCAATACAAAATTTGGAAAAACAGACGACCACTTTATAGTGCTGCCATCCAACGCTTAAATTATCATCGCTTATACGATGCCATTCAGCATTTAGCTGCCATCGAAAAAGCAATCAAACAACAGGGTGATGAAAACAGTTGGCAAGCATTACAACAACTTACCGTAAAACTTGCCACCTAATCAGCTTCTGTTTCAGCCAACAATCGTTGAATAATTTTCACATTTGCCGGTGGGAATTGCCCAACATCCAACTCTTTCTGTTCCAACCAAAAACCCTCTTGCCCTTCCCGACCAAAAGGCTCGCCAACCCATTCATCTACCAAATAAAAATAGAATGAGATTCTTTTAGTTGGATATTCAAATTCAAAGTGTTCATATAATTTTGCTTGTAATACAAAAATACCGATTTCTTCTTCCAACTCTCGTTTTAACGCCTGTTCCGGAGTTTCACCGTTATCCACTTTACCACCGGGGAATTCCCAAGACTGGGCAAAATCCTTTCCTTCTAACCTTTTAGTTAAATATATCTGTTTGAACTCATTACGAATGATGCCAGCTGATACTTTTACTAATGGTTTCTTCACCTTCAATTACCTCTTATAAGAATAAGGCTTCACTCTAAAAATGAAGCCTCACTATTATTTACTGGATACGTCCGTGACAATGTTTGTATTTTTTACCCGAACCACAAGGACAAGGTTCATTTCTACCGATTTTGCGTTTCGGATGAGAAAAATCACTCTCTGCCGCACTATTTTCCCCAGCATCCTCTCCACTGTGATACTGAATATGCGCTTGTTCAGCAGCTCGCTGTGCAGCATCCATTCTTGCTTTTTCAGCGGCTTCAATTTCCTCTTGAGTACGGACTTGAACTTTGGTCAAAATGCTAACGACATTGAACTTCAATGTTTCCAACATATCTGTAAACATTTGGAAAGACTCTTTCTTGTATTCCTGTTTCGGATCTTTTTGTGCATAACCGCGTAAATGAATTCCTTTACGTAAATGATCCATTGCAGCAAGATGCTCCTTCCATAACTCATCCAATGTCTGCAACATTACACCTTTTTCAAAATTACGCATCGTTTCCGCACCCACTAACGATTCTTTATTTTTATAATCATCTATAGCAATTTGAATAATGCGTTCACGCAAAGTTTCTTCGTGTAGATTATGATCTTCATCTAACCATTTAGCGATTGGCAAATCCATATTGAAATCTGACTTCAAGCGTTTTTCTAGTCCTTCTACATCCCAAAGTTCCTCTAAAGATTGAGGTGGAATATATTGATCGATAACGTGATTGAAAACATCTTCACGAATCACATCAATAGTTTCGGAAATATCATCATTTTCCAATAATTCATTACGTTGTGCATAAATGGCGTGGCGTTGATCATTAGCAACATCATCAAACTCAAGCAGATTTTTACGTCCATCAAAGTTATGTGCCTCCACTTTTGCTTGAGCAGAAGCAATCACTTTAGTCAACATTTTAGACTCCATCGCCTCACCCGGTTCAGAAAATGCTTTTCGCATTAAGTTCAACTTGCCTTCATTCAAGTAAATCCGCATTAACGCATCATCCAAAGAGAGATAGAAACGAGAAGAACCTGGATCTCCTTGTCGTCCAGAACGACCGCGCAACTGGTTGTCAATTCGACGAGATTCGTGACGTTCTGTACCAATAATATGCAAACCACCCGCTTTCATCACTATATCGTGACGTTCCTGCCACGCTTTTTTAATCTCTTCGATCTGTTCTTCAGTCGGATTTTCCAATTTTGCCACTTCCGCTTTCCAGTTACCGCCTAACACAATGTCGGTACCACGACCTGCCATATTGGTAGCAATAGTCACCGCTCCCGGATAACCGGCATCCGCAACAATTTCCGCTTCTTGGGCGTGGAATTTTGCATTCAACACATTATGTTTAATGCCCTCTTTTTTCAAAATATCAGATAACAATTCTGATTTTTCGATAGATACTGTCCCAACCAAAACTGGCTGCTGGCGAGCAACACAATCTTTAATATCTTCCACAATAGCTTGGAATTTATCCGCTTCATTTTTGAACATTAAATCTGTTCTATCATCACGAATCATTGGCTTATTTGTTGGAATAACAATGGTTTCCAAACCATAAATTTGTTGGAATTCAAAGGCTTCGGTGTCAGCTGTACCAGTCATTCCTGCCAATTTTTCATATAAACGGAAGTAGTTTTGGTAAGTAATGGATGCAACTGTTTGATTTTCACTTTGAATCTGAACCCCCTCTTTCGCTTCAATGGCTTGGTGCAAACCATCAGACCAACGACGTCCAGCCATTGTGCGTCCAGTGTGTTCATCAACAATGATCACTTCTCCATCTTTCACAATATAATCCACATCACGCTCGAATAAAGCGTGAGCACGCAACGCAGCATAAACGTGATGTAAAAGGGTAATTTTTGAAGGTGAATAGAGAGACTCGTCCTCTTTCATCAAACCGGCCTGTACCAGTAATTTTTCGATTTTAATTTGACCTCGTTCGGTCAAATAGGCCTGTTTATTTTTCAAATCAACGGTAAAATCACCATCGCCTTGGTACTCATCGCTATCCTCTTTATCCTGTTTAATTAATTGAGGGATTAATTTATTGATCGCGATATAGAGATCGGAACTGTCTTCTGCCTGTCCGGAAATAATTAATGGCGTACGTGCTTCATCAATCAAAATTGAGTCAACTTCATCGACCAACGCATAATATAGTGGACGTTGAAAACGTTCGTGCATTGTATGTGCCAGATTATCTCTTAAATAATCAAAACCTAATTCACTATTAGTAGCATAAGTGATATCCGCAGCATAAGCCGCGCGTTTCTCTTCAGGCAATAAACCGGGCACATTCACCGCTACTGTCATTCCTAAAAACTCAAAAAGTGGGCGGTTAGTTTCCGCATCACGTCGTGCAAGGTAATCATTAACGGTTACCACGTGTACGCCTTTACCAGTTAACGCATTAAGATAACAAGGCAATGTTGCAGTTAACGTTTTACCTTCCCCGGTACGCATTTCCGCAATACAGCGATTATTCAACACCATTCCGCCTATTAGCTGTACATCAAACGGACGCAAGCCCAAAACACGTTTACTCGCTTCACGCACGGTAGCAAAAGCTTCCGGCAGCAATTGTTCCAATGTTTCACCTTTTTCCAAACGATCACGAAACTCTGCTGTTTTTGCTTTTAGCTGCTCATCGGAAAGAGCTTCAAATTCAGGTTCTAATTTATTAATTAAATGCACACGCTTATTTAAGCGACGCAAAATACGGTCATTACGACTTCCAAAAAGTTTTCTTGCAATAGCTGATAACATAATAATTTCTTTTTCAAAATAGAATAAATACCTTACCGGTTACCTTTCACCGATACCTACATCATAAACTAAACTATTGGTTTAGGCCCGGCACGAATAAGAATTTGGTAACGATTAAGATGCTGAGGACGATTCTGCACCACCGAATATTGAACCGGTTGCATTCTACTTTTTTGCCGGATAACTTCTATTTGCTGCAACTGTTTTTTTAATGCAACAAACTGCAAATTTATCTGCTGTGATTCAATGCTAATAACAGATTGATTCGCTTCCGGTTGCAATGGAATAACCTGATTAGGCTGCTCGCTGTGAATCGGCAAAAACAGTAACGTTAGCAAACTTAGAATCAAGCGATGCCAGGCTGTTTTTTTTCCGATTTTCAATGAAAAAAGATAATTCACTACAATACCTAATAAAACTGGTTAAAATGGAAAAGATTATAAAATAGTTGCGTTATAATAGCATAAAATTCACTGACGGAAGGGACGGAAATGTCATTAAATGATAAGAAACAGATTAGAAATCAAAAAACATTGAATGTGAATGAAATTTTACAACACTCCTCGCTTTCTGGGCTGTTAGAGCAACACCAAAAACGACAACAATTTTATCGCAATATTGAACAATGCATTCCAACTCAATTCCGAGGACAGATCCGTATTGCTCAATATAATGAAGAAAAAATTTTATTTCACGTTGCCAATGGTAGTGTACGACAAGCATTATTACTTCAACAGGCTCAATTACTCCGCAATATCAACACTATTTGTCCTACCATCAATCAACTCGAATTCAAGGTAATTCCAACGATGCCGCTCTCATCTGCTGTTTAGCTTGCCATTTTTGCAACGCTTTTTGCTCAAAAACAGCGATCAACTCTTTCACTTTAATTCGTTTTTCTACAGAATGACTAATCGAACGTTGCACATTAACACGCTTAAACCTTGCCCCTTGATAAATACGGCGTGTAAAAACGGTATCGTGATTAGAGATCATCACCAGTGCATTATGCTGCTGGGCGGTCTGTTTCGATAACTCTGCCAACTCTTTTTGCTGAGTTAAACCGAAATCATTGCCGGCATAACGGGTAAAATTGCTTTCCTGCTTTATCGGTGCATAAGGCGGATCACAATAAATCACGCTATTTTCACTTGCTGCAGCAAATGTTTGCTGAAAAGAGGCACAAATAAACTCTGCTTTCTGTGCTTTTTCTGCAAAATAATGCAATTCCTTCTCCGGAAAATAGTGCTGTCTGTAACTGCCAAAGGGTACATTGAACTCATTTTCGCTGTTGTAACGACATAAGCCGTTAAAACCAAAACGATTTAAATAAAGGAAAATTATTGCTCGTAACCAACGGTCTTCACTTTGATTAAAAAGTGTTCTTAACTGATAATAACGTGTTGCCGTGTTTGCTTCGGGATGTATAAAAAGCGAACGACTCTCTTTGATATAAGTATTAACGTCCGCCTTCACAATATTAAAGAGATTGATCAAATCGGGATTAATATCCGCCAGTAAATAATGATCAAAATCACTATTTAAAAAGACGGTTCCTGCCCCGACAAAAGGTTCTATTAATTGCGTCTTTCCTTTCGGATAAAGACGCTTAATATCATCAATAACGCGATATTTACCACCTGCCCACTTCAGAAAAGAGCGGTATTTTGGCATCAGGATCTTTGACGGCATAAATTAATGCGGTTTAATGCAGTCTTGGATTGATTGCAACACTAGTGCTTTATCCACATCCGATGTTACATAAGCACTTCCCAGTGATTTTAATAAAATCAAACGAAGTTTTCCTGCCAACACTTTTTTGTCGCGCATCATATGCGGCAAATAGTCATCTGCCGTCATTTCATCCGGAGAGTGTACCGGCAAATCAACCTGTTGCAACAGATGTTGTAAACGTGAAATATCACCAACGGAAAGATCGTCTAAATGATGAGAAAGATATGCCGCCATCATCATTCCGGCAGCAACAGCTTCACCATGAAGCCATTTACCGTAACCAAGATGGGTTTCAATCGCGTGACCAAAAGTATGACCTAAATTAAGCAACGCTCTTTCACCTTGCTCAGTTTCATCTTTTGCTACGGTTAACGCTTTTAACTCACAGCAACGTTGAATGCAGTACTGCAAAGCACTCGGCTGCAACTGAATTAATTCATCAATATGCTGCTCCAACCAAACAAAGAAATCATAATCTAGAATCGCACCATATTTAATCACTTCTGCCAATCCGGCACTCACTTCTCTGCTCGGCAAAGTACTCAACGTATCTGTATCAATAATAACTTTACTTGGTTGATAAAATGCACCAATCATATTTTTACCAAGCTCGTGATTGACCGCTGTTTTGCCGCCAACAGAGGAATCCACTTGCGCCAATAGTGTGGTTGGAACCTGAATAAAACGAACACCACGTTGATACGAAGCTGCTGCATAACCGGCAATATCACCAATCACGCCACCGCCTAGTGCTAATATGGTAGTATCACGACCGTGTTTTGCTTCCAACAAAGTCGTGAAAATCTGATTTAAAGATGCCAATGTTTTATACTGCTCACCATCATTTAATAGCACTTCATCAACTACGCACCCTAGCTGTTGCAACGTATTTTTCACCGTAGTTAAATAAAATTTTGCAACAGTCGGATTGCTGACAATCATTACCTTATCGCCTGCTTTCAAAGGAGAATAATGGCTAGGATCGGATAATAATCCACTACCAATCGCAATCGGATAACGACGCTCTTTAAGTTCTACATATACATTGACCATTTTTCTATCCTTAATTCAAGCTACAAGCTATCGATTAGCCGGCAAAATTTTCTAATAAATCGATAATATTATTTGCCATTAATTTAGCACTTTGATCATCTGTCTGCAGGGTAATATCTGCAATTTCTTCATACAACGGCGTACGAATTTTAGCCAAATCTTCCAATACTTTACGCGGATCTTCCACACCCTGTAATAGAGGACGTTTTTTATCACGCAAAGTACGTTGATGTTGTTTTTCCACTGTAGTTTCTAAATAAATCACAATACCACGCGCTGAAAGATGATTGCGATTTTCTTTAGACATCACTGCACCGCCACCGGTCGATAAAACAATGCCTTGACGTTGAGTCAATTCATTAATAATGCGTTCTTCTCTTTTTCTGAACCCTTCTTCGCCCTCAACATCAAAAATCCAACCGATATCAGCACCTGCTCGCTGTTCAATTTCAGTATCAGAATCCACAAAATCCATACTTAGCAGTTGAGCAAGTTGACGACCAATCGTACTTTTCCCTGCTCCCATCGGGCCAATTAAAAAAATATTTCTTTTTTCCGCCATTTTTATCGTTCTTAAGGTTTAAAAATTATGAATAGTTTGATCTTTGAATATTGTAACACTCACACACAATGTTGTTTTTATTACAAAAGAAAAAGAATACCGAAGTATTCTTCATAATTACAACACTCAAAAGATCCCCTAGACCTCGAATGTTTATTGAGATAGTTCAATATTATCTCAAGAAATGGGATTATATTTCAACCTTGCATTGTATTTTTATCAAAGATTGTTTCCTTGTATAAAATCCTGTTTCCGCTTTTGATAATTTTCTATCGTTTCTTGAGAATTATGAATAATTCTTGGCGTAATAAAAATCACCAGTTCACGTTTCTGATGACGCTCCGATTTGCTACTAAATAACTTGCCTAATCCGGGAATATCCCCCAACAACGGTACTTTATTTTCACCTTTTCCGATCAGATCGTGAAAAATACCGCCCAACACCACCGTTTCTCCATCTCTCACCAACACTTGCGATTGCACTTCCTGTTTATCAATCGTTACCACTTGCCCGGCACCATAAGGAATACTCGCACCTGCCGAATTCTGTGTTACCACCAGATCCAGCGAAATCACGCCTTGATGCAGCACTTGTGGAGTCACTTCCAAACCCAATACTGCTTCTTTAAATTCAATATGAGTACGGCTGCTACGTTCTGTATCATCTTCGATAACATAAGGAATTTCAGAACCTTGCTTAATCGATGCCTTTCTTTGGTTAGATGTCAACAAATGTGGGCTGGCAATAATTTCCACATTATTTTCCTGTTCCAACGCTTTTAACTCTAAATCCAACAGCCGTCCGTGAATTTTCGCCACCTGTAATGCAATAGATGCAGCCTCCGAACTCGTTGAAAAATTAACATTTAAATGAGAACTTAAATTTTCCAAGCCAAAACTATCAAATTTAGCCGCCACTTTGTGAAAATTATCCGCATCACTAAACATTCCCCAACGAACGCCAAGCTCATTTAAACTTTCATTATTAATCGTCACTATACGTGCCTCTATGGCAATCTGCTTACCCGGTTTATCCAGTTGAGAAATTAACTGTTTAAATTTTTGTATCTGCTGTTTATCCCCTTTTACCAACAATAAATTGTTACTCGGCTCGACACTAAATCCGCTCAAACCAGACAAAAGCCCATTTCCGTTTTCATTAAAAATTTTATATAATTCATTCACTTGTATATATTTCACAGCAATTGCTTCAAATTCATCTGTTGAAGCCAAATTTTTATCCTCTATCAATTCAGGCATTATGTTCGCCTCTTCCGCAAAAAAAGGATCTGGTATCACTTTTTGGCTCCAACCGCTCAAGGAAATCATCATACAAACCATCAGTATTATGCCTTTCTTCATTAATGGAACTCCTCTGCAAATAACTGAATAGAAATATGTAATACACGCGGTAACATCGGATCACGCTCCAGCTTCACTGAAGAAACTGCCCATTCCGCTAAAATAGACTGAAACAACAAATCAAGATTCATAATAAATTGTTGAAATTCCATATAAATTTGTAATTCTACTTTCACTGTTTCATTATTATTAACTTGCATTTCAAAAGAAATATTTCCCATATCAGATGCGAACTGTGATAATTGCTGATGAAGATCGGATAATTTTTGCGTATTTTGTTTAGAACTTAAACGCTCACTCACACGTTTTTGCAATACTGTAAGTATCTGTTGCTGCTGATCTGTTTTTAAACGTAAATTAGCAATCTGTTGTGAAAAATCAGCTATCTGCTGCGAACGTTGCCAACTTTGCCACAAAGGATAAGCACAAATAAAAATAAAAAGAAACAGCCATCCACAAGCTAACCAATAATGCGGCAAATTTAAGCAATACCAATACACACCTTTTGGATATTTCGTACCAAGTTCCATCACTCCTCCTTGCTTTTACTAAAATCCAATTTGAAGCGATATAACTTCTGTTCGTCCGGTATCAATTCATTGGTTAAAAAAGTTATCGGATAGGGCCACTTTGCAAGCAGATGTTGTTGCAATGCATAAAATGATTGCTGCTCTATTTTTTCTCCGCTTAACATAAAAACAGTGTTGTTCCGCTGTTCTTGACTAAAAGGGTTAATCTCAATTCGTACCAAATTTAACAACGCACCGTTAAGTGGTAAATGCGACAAATTTGTCATAAAGAAGTTGATATCATCCAATGACAACTTCTCTAGTTTGACCTGATTACTGAGTATTTTTCGCTGGTGTAGCTGTTTATTTTCTATTTGTTGTAATTGTCGACTTAATTCCTGATATGAACTTTTTAATTGATTCAGTGAAAGCCGTTGTTGCCGTTCATATTGCAAACCAAAATACCAAATCGTTGCTGACAAGATAATTAACAACAACACTAATAGTAAAAGCCGACGTAATCTTTGCCGATACAATGGAGAGCGCCAATCTAATAAATTAATCTCATTTCGCACTGATATCTTCTCCCCATAATGCACATCCCAAACTTAAAAAAGCATACTGCGCTTTTGGCTCTAATAGTATGTAATTTTTCGGCAACTCAATTTGAGATAAGTTACTCTCTTTGGACTGTTCTTGATAAATCACCATTTTGGAAAAGCGATTAGCAAAACGTTCCTGAAAACGGCTCCAGCTTTGCTCCAACGAAGATTGGCTGACCACTATTTCTGTGTTTAACAACGAATACAGGATAAATATTGTCTGTTCAGAGCAATAACAATATAGCAATGTTTCTGTCTTATCTGGTTGAATTTCATAATAAAATGCTCGCAACAACACTCTAGGCAATACATCCAAAATATTCAGATCAAATTGTCGATACTTAGCCAGTTCCACTTCTGCATTTTTTTGTTTAACCACATAAAGATCTATCTGTTGTCCTTGATACACATAATCAAACCAGATCGGCATTCCATCGTTGGGTACGTCATTCTCCAACATTGAATAAACCTGTTGCGCAACCTCGTATTGTGTTAATGCTTGTGGGCAGAGATAACGTTTATGCCAAACTAAATGTATCGGTAACACGGAAATATAAAGTAAATGTTTTACTTCAATTTGGAACTGTTGGGAAAGCAGTTTTTCCAGCTGCATACGATCTTCAACTTTCCCACACACAACTTCACCATCTTGCTTAAAAAAAGAGTAGAAAAAACAATTATCTATAAAAATGATTCCGACTTTAACCAATTTTGAGGATACTTTTTTTCGTGGAGCAAAAGGAACTTTCATCGTATAATCAACATCCAATTTTACAAACATAAGCTCAATTTACTTTTTTTTCACTTATATCACATCAATACAGAGAGTCATTTTTCGATGAAGATCGCAAAATTAATATTTAGTTCTATTTTAACTGTATTTGTACTGGGCTGCGTTGCTTGCGGCTTATTTTACTTTCATATCAAATCACAACTTCCTGATGTCAGCGAATTAAAAAATGTTGAATTACAACAACCTATGCAAATTTTTACTGCTGACGGAAAACTGATTGGCGAAATTGGTGAACAACGCCGCATTCCGGTAACACTAGATAAAATTCCGCAACAGATGATCAATGCGGTTATCGCTACCGAAGATAGTCGTTTCTATGAACATCACGGATTAGACCCTATCGGCATTGCACGTGCGCTTAAAGTGGCAATCACTTCCGGCGGAGCTTCTCAAGGTGCCAGCACTATTACACAGCAAGTAGCACGGAACTTTTTCCTTACTCCGGAAAAAAAATTAATGCGTAAAATCAAAGAAGCCGTGCTTGCTATAGATATTGAAAATAATCTCAGCAAAGATGAAATTTTAGAACTCTATCTCAACAAAATTTATTTAGGTTATCGTGCTTATGGTGTTGCGGCGGCAGCACAGACCTATTTTGGCAAAAGCTTAGATCAACTTACACTTAGCGAAATGGCAATGCTTGCGGGTTTGCCCAAAGCGCCGTCAACAATGAATCCACTTTACTCCTTAAAACGAGCAACTGATCGTAGAAATGTTGTACTGGCACGAATGCTAGATGAAAAATATATTACTGAAGAACAGTACCAACAGGCACTCAAGGAACCGATTATCGCTAACTATCACGGTTCAAAACTTGAATTACACGCTGATTATGTGGTGGAAGCTGTACGTCAAGAAATGGTGAAATTATATGGCGAAGAACAAGCTTATACTAAAGGATATCAAGTATTTACGACCATTAACTCACAAGATCAAATAAATGCACAAAATGCATTGCGGAATAATCTTCTTGCCTATGATATGCGACACGGTTATCGCAAAAATGTAACTTTATGGAAAGCAAACGAAACAGCGTGGGATAAAGAACATATTATCGGCTTTTTGAATCAACAACCAAATGTGAAACCGTTACAGCCAGCAGTAGTTTTAGAAGTGAAAAACAATAAAGCACAGGTCTTACTTGCTAACGGCGAAAACATTACATTAGATCAAAATGCAGTTAAGTGGGCAGGATCACTCAATAAAATTCTACATAGTGGTGATATGATCTGGTTAATGCAAAACGACAAACAGCAATGGTTATTACGCCAAATTCCTTTGGCTAATTCCGGAATGGTTTCTTTAAATAGCACCAATGGTGCTATAGAAGCAATGGTTGGTGGTTTTAGTTTCGCAATCAGCAAATTTAATCGCGCCACTCAATCGATGGTTCAAGTTGGCTCTTCAATTAAACCATTTATTTATGCTGCCGCTTTAGACAAAGGACTGACTTTGGCAACCATTTTAAACGATGCTCCTATTACCTTACGAAAAGCAGGACAAGCACCTTGGCAACCAAAAAACTCACCGAATGTATTTAATGGCCCATTGCGTTTGCGTGTCGGGCTAGGCTTATCTAAAAATGTAATGATGGTTCGTGCCGTTAATATGGTCGGAATTGATTACATTGCTGATTATTTACAGCGTTTCGGCTTTCAAAAAAATCAATATGCTGCTACCGAAGCTTTAGCACTAGGTGCGGCTTCGTTCACTCCTTTAGAAATGGCTCGTGGTTACGCTGTTTTTGATAATGGTGGTTTCTTAATCGATCCTTATTTAATCCAATCGATTAAAGACAATAACGGTCAAGAAATTTTTACAGCGAAACCGAAAATTGCCTGTTTCCAATGTAGCGATAAACAAATCCCAGTCATCTATGGTGATGTTAAACCAATAGATTTTCTCTCCGTTAAAGTGGATAACTCGGCAACAGAAAATACTCCGCTCGATACTTCACTATCTAACCTTTCTGTTGATGAGGATAATAGCGAAGCCGTTCCAGATGTACCGGAATTAAATACTAACAATGTGCAATTAGAAAATGCACCAAGTTTATTGGGTAAAAATGAGTCTAAAGACAACCCTGCTCAAACAGAATATGCACCTCGTGTATTAAGCGGAAAATTAACCTTTTTAATTCGCAGTGCGTTAAATTCCGGCATTTACGGCGAGCCCGGCGGCGGTTGGGTTGGTACCAGTTGGCGGGCAAAATCAATTGGTCGTCCGGATATAGGTGGGAAAACTGGAACTACCAACAACTCAAAAGTGGCTTGGTATGTCGGTTTTGGTGCAGATTTAGTCACTTCCGTTTATATCGGTTTTGATGACAATAAATTTGACTTAGGGCGTGGCGAATCCGGCGGTAAATCAGCAATGCCAGCTTGGGTCGATTATATGACCAACGCATTAAAACCGTTGCCAGTACGTGAAGATCCTATGCCTGAAGGGGTGATTCAAAAACGAATTTCAATGCAAAACGGGATGTTGACCGACTCAGGTGGTAGAATAGAATATTTCATTGAAGGTACTGAACCAACACAATATTACGTGCCGGAACAAGGCAATAAAATCATCAATAGCAAAGGTGAAGTGAAAGAGTTGTTCTAAAAAGTTGTCCCCTCCCTAAAGGACGGGGATTCCTATTAGCTCCTACTGCAAGTAATAGACTACTCTCGGTGGGTTCTTGCTGCTGACCTATAATGAAGTTCACTTCACAAGCTCTACGAGCATGTCCTGCCCTGATATTTGATTATGCTTGGACAATTGTTCGCCCACGCTCCAATACATTTAACGCCCCAACCTCATCGGCGTTTTCTGTGTGACCGCATTCCACACACTCAAAATTGGCTTGCGTTTAACGATTTTATTTCGCCGTATGACCGCAACAAGGGTTGGTGCGGCTGGTATTTTGTAGTGCAATTTGGTGATTTTCGCCTTTAATTTCTGCCAATTTTGACTGAATTTCACTTTATTTTTCAGTCATTTTTGCAGTTTGGCTAATTTGCTTTTATAGGTTTTAAACTCATTCAACGGTTCAAAAAATTCCCCATTAGAAAGCGTGGTAAAATGTGCAACGTCCATATCAATACCAATCGTTCCACCCTGATGAGTCGGGATTTCGAGTTTAAATTCCGTTTGAATACTGAACAAAAAGCGTCCGCATTTCATTGAAGCGGTGACATTTTTCACTTCGCCCACCATTTCACGACTGTTGCGATAGAGAACCCAACCGATTTTCGGCAAATACAAGCGGTCGTTTTTCGACTCAATTTTGCAACCTTGCGGAAAACGGAAGCGTTCTTTCAAACCTTTTTTCTTAAATTTGGAAAAGTCTGCACGTTGTTGAAAGAAGTTTTTAAATGCACGTTCAAGTTTTTTTAAAGACTGTTGTAGTACTTGAGAATGGCATTCTTTAAGCCAACTTAGCTCTTTTCTCCATTGAGTGAGCAGAGCGGTTAGCTTTGAATAGATTAATTTAAAACGATTATCTTGTTCGTATTGTTCATTTTGCCAAGCCAATGCTCGATTGAAAAACGAGAACATCCACAGAACTGTTTAATTCTGCGACTTCACTCACCGTTTGGCATTATCTTGAACTTAAAGGCTTTGCGTAGTATGTATTCGTCAATACATCAAGCAACAGCAAAACACCCGATTAGTTAGGTCTAGTTAAGTTTAAAACAGCACAAGCTGTTGTTTGTGCCTTATATCTATGTCCTGAAGGAGGGAGTTTTACGGCACGATCTGATAAAAGGGCTATCACTGATAGCCTTTTTTTAATCATTTTCAAGTAAGTATAGATGTAATGGCTGACAACAGTCTTGATATTCAAATCCAGATTGACAAGAACATTGCATATTATGGTTTTCTTTATCACTTAGTTTTCTCTAAAGCCTCTCTCAATAAAGCATTTTCCCTACGTTGCATCTCAATAATTTCATCTTTAGCTTTAATTAATTCGTTTTTATGATCAAGCTGTAATTTTAAATATTCTATCTGTTGAGCCAATTCTTCAGAATTACAAATAATATTAAGGCTTTGATTATCACTTTCTTGGTGATACATCACTATATTTTTTTCTCCAACAGACATTAATTCCAACACATCAATATCAAATACATCTGCAATCTGTTCCAATTTAGGAATATATAATCTTGTCTCACCACGTTAAATTTTAGAATAGCCGTTTGTAGACATTCCCAATTTATTTGCCATTTCTTCTTGCGACCAATTTCTTGATTCACGCAACGATCTAATTTTCTCATTTACTTTCATATATCCCTCACCAATAAGGTATTTTCCCTCACTCTTACGGTAGGTAAATACCAACTGTCAGTTGATTGTAGCATAAGCAATCTTTAATAGATAATTGTCAACAATGTTTATTACTATAAGAGGTACATTTATGTTCACTTTTTTAAAGGCATCTCCCCCAGCAGCTCCCATTACAGATCAAAAACAAATTGATAAGGATTATAAACGATTACGTTGGCAAGTATTTTTTGGCGTTTTCATTGGTTATGCTGCCTATTATTTAATTCGAAAAAATTTCTCTTTAGCTATTCCTCACCTAATAGAAGAGTATGGTTATACCAAAGCTCAATTAGGCACAGTCTCTTTTGCCCTCGCTATCGCCCCCCATCATTCTCATAATTACTCAAAACAACACTCGTGAAACTACTGATTTCCTATAAATACGGATAAGACAACGATTATCAACTATCCCCTGGTGGTGTAAAGTTTCTGCCACTGGTGCTGTAAAAAGATGTTGAGAACTATCAGTGATAGACCTATTTTTCATCATTTTCAAGTAAGAGCTGTAATAGCTCAATCGCCAATCTTGCCCGACTAAAACCGCGTTCATCACTCACCAACCAAAAACTTAATTTCTCTTGTTCTGTATTGACTTGACTAATATGCAATAATGGCAACACTTCATCATTTTCCTCAATTTCACCGTTTAAAACCGGTGTTATCAACTGTTCGGCGTGATAGCGTAATAAATCATCCTGTTGCCAAACTAAAGGAATATCAACCTCATTAAACTCATAGCCGACAACTGTTACCATCTGAGATAAGCCATAAAAAACGGGTACTTGAATACTATGTTCAATAAATTGTCCATTAAATTCTGGTAAAATTTTCTGTAATAACAGTTGATCTTTAATGCTCTCCTCCTGGTTATCAATCGGACTAACATTAAACGCTAACCGTTGTTGATCTTCATTTAGCGGAATGCCGTTTAACAATTGTGCGGTTTGTCCAACCAACTCTCTTACTTTTTCCTCGCCTTTATAGGTCATCGGCAATAAAGAAGTTACCATTATCTGAACTAACTGATATTGCTGCAAAATCGGTTTTAACGCCAATGCTAATTGAGAAATCTGCGGATTAGGCAATGAAACAATATTGCGCTGTCTAACCGCCTGCAACGCTTCATTATTCACTCCTGGAACAACCGCCGGAATATCATTTAGATAAGCGCAAATTCCCAACACATCAATCACTATACAACCGGCTTCTGCTGCAGTTGCCACATAAGTTACCTGAGGCAAAGAACCAGCAAATAATAAATAATCATAATTTGCCCAATCGACATCACCAAAACCAAGCTGTTCAACATATTTGCCGTTGAAGCGAATATTCTGTTCCTCTGAAAATTTTTCCGCTTCAATAACTGTGATTGACAAATTGGATAAAGCACTTTGCTCCAAAATCGTTACTAATTTCTCTGCCAACGAAAAATCAGCCGCAATAGCAATATTTAAACTTGAATTCATTTTCTTCTCCGTGATACGCTGATGCACCTATTTTAACAATTAAAAATTATCACGGGAACGTTTTCAATGACTCCGGCAATCAATCTACTAAAAAAGAAAAAAATTCCATTTACACTTCACCAATATGAACACGATGCCAACAACACCCATTTTGGGCAAGAAGCCGTAGAAAAACTGAATCTCTCTCCGCTACAAACCTTCAAAACATTGCTTGTTTCGATTAATAATGATGAAAAACATCTTGCGGTAATGGTTGTGCCGATTGCTTATAACTTAAATCTCAAAAAAGGTGCAAAAGCCTTAGGCGTTAAGAAAATCGAGATGGCGGATAAACATATTGCAGAAAAAAGCACAGGATATCTTGTCGGCGGTATTAGCCCATTAGGGCAGAAAAAAGTACTACCTACCATCATTTCCACAACTGCACAACAATTTGAAACGATTTTTGTATCGGGTGGCAAACGTGGCATTGATATTGAAATTAATCCTTCCGATTTAGCCGCCTTGCTACGTGCTGATTTTGCAGATATTAATGATGAATAAAACTTTTTAGTTCAAGCCCCTATTTTTAGATTATTTTTCAATCATATTGTTTCTGATTAAAGCAAATAAAGCAAAAACTAAAAATTTTTATTGATTAGTTTCATAAAATCAGTATTATAAGCACCCGTTGCAATGTGGTGACACGTTGGGTCGTTAGCTCAGTCGGTAGAGCAGCGGACTTTTAATCCGTTGGTCGAAGGTTCGAATCCTTCACGACCCACCACTATAAAGCACCATCTAATTTGGGTCGTTAGCTCAGTCGGTAGAGCAGCGGACTTTTAATCCGTTGGTCGAAGGTTCGAATCCTTCACGACCCACCACTTACAATATCAAAGAGATGATTAAGTGGGTTATTAGCTCAGTTGGTAGAGCAGCGGACTCTTAATCCGTCGGTCGAAGGTTCGAGCCCTTCATGACCCACCACTATAAAGCACAATTCAATTCGGGTCGTTAGCTCAGTCGGTAGAGCAGCGGACTTTTAATCCGTTGGTCGAAGGTTCGAATCCTTCACGACCCACCATTTCAAATAATTACTTCATAAATTTTCCTAAATGCTTTTATATTAAAAATCAATTATCATTTTTTACAATCTGCATATAATCCTTATTGAAATAAAAATAATCTTAATAAGGAGAATTTTATGCAATTTGTTAGCACAAAAAGCGCAAGTACCGCTAATTATTGATAATACGTTCGCTACACCTTTTTTCTGTCGCCCTTTTGAGTTTGGTGCCAACATTGTTGTCCACAGCACTACTAAATATCTTGATGGACACGCCGTTGCTATGGGAGGCGTCATTATTGATGGTGGAAATTTTAATTGGAACAACGGCAAGTTCCCTGCATTTACCCAGCCAGATGATTCTTATCACGGCTTAATTTATACAGAAACCTTCGGTGCTGCCGCTTATATCATAAAAGCAAGAGTACAGCTAATGCGTGATCTAGGTGCAACTCCTGCTCCACAAAACAGTTTTTTACTCAATTTAGGAATGGAAACTTTGCCTCTACGTATGCAGGCGCACTACAATAATGCGCTACAAGTAGCCCAATATTTGGAAAAATAACCTTTGGTTAATTCTGTCAATTACCCTGCTTTAGCCAGCTCTCCTGATTATGCACTCAAACAAAAATATGTACCGAACGGTCTATGCGGCGTCATCTCCTTTGAATTAAAAGATGGTAGGGAAGCAGCAGCGAAATGGTTAAATGCTCTAAAATTGGTTTCTCGTGAAGTACACGTTGCCGATATTAGAACTTGTGCATTACACCCAGCGACTTCAACGCATCGACAATTAAGTGAAGAAGGACTAGATAAAATTAATATTTCTGCAGGGCTAATCCGAATCTCTGTCGGGATTGAAAATATACAAGATATTTTGATGGATATTGAGCAAGCCTTTAGTGCGCTATAGCTTAATCTATAGTAGATAATATCCTCACTCTATACTTTCAGTGCTTATAAGAAATGTTCATTATTTAATCTTTATTGTATAGAAATTTAAGAATAGATGAAACTAATGAACATTTCTTTTTTTATATGTTGCAGTTAGATTGTAAATTAAAAGGAAAACAAAACCCCAACCATTTGGTTGGGGTTTAATCTGAATAATATTTTGAAAATTATTCTGCAACGATGATTACATTTAATGACGCAAATACTTCACCGTGGAATTGGAAACGCACTTCGTGTTCACCTAAAGTACGTAGCGCACCATTTGGTAAACGCACTTCGCTTTTCGCGACTTCAACACCTTTTGCAGTGATTGCATCAGCGATATCACGAGTACCGATAGAACCGAATAAACGCCCTTCATCACCAGCTTTAGAAGCGATTGTTACTGAACCTAGTGCTTCAAGTTTTTCAGCACGATCCATTGCAGCCGCTAATGCTTTAGCTGCTTTTTCTTCTAATTCAGCGCGACGGCTTTCAAAATACTCAATGTTTGCTTTAGTTGCCATAACTGCTTTTCCTTGTGGGATTAAGTAGTTACGTGCATAACCAGATTTTACATTTACTTGATCACCAACATTGCCTAGGTGAACAATTTTATCTAAAAGAATTACTTGCATTACCGTATCCTCTCTAATTGATTACTGATGATTGTCAGTGTACGGTAACAACGCTAAATAACGCGCACGTTTGATTGCACGAGCTAATTGACGTTGGTACTTCGCACGAGTACCGGTAATACGGCTAGGGACAATTTTGCCGCTCTCTGTAATGTAGTTCTTTAATGTAGCAATATCTTTATAATCGATTTCTACTACATTCTCCGCTGTGAAACGGCAGAACTTACGACGACGGAAATAACGTGCCATATGGCTATTCTCCTAATCTATAAATTCGATTTGCTCAGCGTGTAAGACTAATTGGCTAAGCCCATTATTCGTTTTGTGTGAGTGGATAAATCCTGCTACACACACCTTACTGCCGACCGTAATGCTTTGAGCTTGATTTGTTAATTGATTACCACTAAGTTGAACTGGTATTTTACACCACGCTTGTCTGGCCAATCCGGCTTCTTGTTGCCGAGAATGATGTTCAAGCCAAAATTGACAATGCGAAATTCCACTCGGGCTTTGATGTCGTTTTGGTTGAGAAACAACTGTGCCTATCAACGAAAAACGATTTTCAATTGTCAAATTACTCTTCAGCATCCTCATAATCGTTGTTATCAACATCAGCTAAAGCTTTACGTTCATCTTTCGCTTTAACCATTGGGGACGCTTCGGTTACGGCGTGCTTAGTACGAATAATTACGTTACGAAGAATTGCATCATTGTAACGGAAAGTTGTTTCAAGCTCGTCGATGACTTCTTGCGGTGCTTCTACATTCATTAACACATAATGTGCTTTGTGTAGTTTATTAATTGGGTAAGCCAATTGGCGACGACCCCAATCTTCTAAGCGATGAATTTGACCACCAGCTTCTTTAACAGAACCTGTATAGCGTTCAATCATGCCTGGTACTTGTTCACTTTGATCTGGGTGAACCATAAACACTATTTCGTAGTGACGCATTGCTGCTCCTTACGGGTTAATCAGCCTCCGACTATAGACCAGTCGCCAATCTGCGGAAGCAAGGAACGAAAAACGGAACGACTGTAAGGTCGCAAATTTTACTCAAATTGACTCAAAAAGCAAGTTAAAAAACTAATTTAACGCTAAAAGATGTAACATTTTCTCTGCCACCCGATCAACTGTAATTTGCGACATTAAATCTTTACCATAAACCTTTGTTCCCCAAGGTAAATCTTGCCACGACTTACCATACTGTTTTAATACATTCTCCTCATATACCGACACTACATCATCTTTGCTGTAATAAGGTCCTGTACGTTGCGGATTATGGTAAGCATATAATCCTAGCACTTTTGTACCTACCATTGTTGCCATATGTGCTGGTCCTGAATCTGGTGAAATCACTAAATCCACTCGTGATAATAATGCAATAAGTTGTTGTAGAGAGGTTTTTCCTGCCAGATTTACCACAGGCAAACAACATAATCGACAAATTTCTGTGGCACAGTTCATTTCATATTCACTTGACGATCCCGTTATAATCACCTGTACGCCTATTTCTGTCGCAATATCCGCCAGTTGAGCATAACGATCTAATAACCAATCTTTCTCTTTTTTACTTGAACAAGGAGAAATAACCACGTTTTTTCTAGCCGGGTCAATAAATTGTCTCACATATTGATGATCTTCTTCCGCAATCGGAAACTGCCAATGCGGTGCTGTAATCGGCACGCCAATATATTCAGCAAAACTCAAAAAACCATCCAAAACGTGATAACCTTTCGCTGCCCCAACTTGATGATTAATAAACCATTTTTGCCCCTCTTTTGTCCGTTGTGCATTAAAACCAACCCGATATTTCGCCTTAATTTCTAAAGAGAGAATAGAGGCTCGAATCGCTACCTGCATATCCAACAAAGCATCGAATTTACGCGAATGCAACCTTTTCCATAACGAAAAAATGCCTCGCCACCCCTGTTTTTTATCAAAAATAATAAATTCAATATTAGGGATATTTTTTAATAATTGTGCTTCGACCTTGCCAATGATCCAAGTAATTTTGGTCTGCGGATAATAAGCTTGAATCTGCTGTACTGCTGCCAAAGCGTTGCAAACATCACCAATGGCAGAAAGGCGCAAAATACAAATAGATTGTGGAGGTTGAGGAAATAACAGCATAGATTTAACTCTTAATATGTTAGAATTACGCTCTATTTTAATCAAAAAAGCAGAAATCCGCAGTAAAACAGGTATCAAAATGTCGAAAACTTACTATCTCTTTGCCGAAAATATTCAGACCAACTCGCCAGAATCTTTATTCGATCCTGTTTTTTGGCAGACACAACAGTTAGTTTTAGGTTCAGCCAAAGGACGCGGTATTACCTATTTTTTAAAAACGAAAGATCGTTGGGGTATAAATTGTGCCTTACGCCATTATTATCGTGGTGGACTATTCGGAAAATTAGTGAAAGATCATTTTCTATTTACTCACCTAAATCAATGTCGCAGTATTAAAGAATTTCAATTACTACAAAGACTTAAACAGAAAAACTTACCTGTACCAAAACCTATCGCTGCAAGAGTTATTCGCTCAGGATGTTGTTACCAGGCGGATATTTTAAGCGAATTAATTGAAAATAGTCAGGACTTAGTCGCTGCTTTACAAAAACACTCATTACATCACGAAATTTGGTACCATATCGGAAAATTAATTCGTCAATTACATAATGAACAAGTTTGTCACAGCGATTTAAACGCACATAATATTCTGCTACAACGCCTTGAAAATCATCAATATAAATTATGGTTACTTGATTTCGATAAATGCGGTTTTAAAACGGGCGACAACTGGAAACAAGAAAATCTACAACGACTTTACCGCTCATTTCAAAAAGAGGTGAAGCGTTACCATATTCATTTTAACGAAAACAACTGGCAACAATTATTAAGCGGCTATACGGAATAAAGCTCAACTTAACATCACAGAATTTTCATCATTTCTTAACAAAGATAATATTTTATTTTTCCAAAATGGTTTTAAAAACACCTGCCGGCACTAATTTTGCAATATTACCACCGTGTAATAAAATTTCACGTACCATTGTTGAGGAAACATAAGACCATTTTTCTGATGGAGGGAAAAATAAACTTTCAACACCATTCGTTAACAAACGATTTAAATGAGCAAGTTGCAGTTCATAATCAAAATCACTGGATGTTCTCGCTCCACGAATAATACCCTGAATATTACGTTCTAAAATTAGATGCGCCAATAAACCATCAAATGAGATCACTTCAACATTGTTTAATCCTACTGTAGCAATTTTGACGAAATCTAGCCGTTGTTGCAAACTGAACATTGGCTTTTTGCTCGGGCTTGCGGCTACTGCCACAATCAATCTTGGGAACAATCGCGCTGCACGCATAATAATATCCAGATGTCCATTGGTGATAGGGTCGAATGTTCCAGGATAAATCATTGTTATCATTATTTTTTCTCGCTTAAATAAGGTAATAAAATGTTTAGAGTACGTTGTAAGGCACCACGATTCTGTTGCAATATACGATAGCCGTTTTGTCCATATTGCTCGGCTTTCTGCGGATTTGTCAACAAAGCACTAATCTGCTGAACCAGTGCAGGTATACTATTTTCAATCACAATGACACCATCGGCTTCAATCAATTTTTGATAAATTTGCCGAAAATTAAACAGATGTTTACCGCTGATTACTGGCAATTTAAATAATAAGGGTTCAAGTGGATTATGCCCACCACGCTCAATAAAACTGCCTCCAATAAAAGCAATATCCGCCAACGCATATAATTTTAACAACTCTCCCATTGTATCGCCCAATAACACCGTTGTCTGTGAAACTATCAACTCGCCTAAACTTCGTTTTTGATAACAAAATTGCTGTTGTCGTAACAATTTTTCCACTTCGGTAAAACGTGCGGAATGGCGTGGCACAAGAATCAATAATAAATTCGGATATTGTTGCAGTAATTGTTGATGTGCCTTCAATACCATTGTTTCTTCGCCTTCGTGGGTGCTTGCAGCAATCCAGACCGGACGTTGTTGCAACATTGCAATTTTCTGCTGACGATAATCAGCAATTTCCTCATCAGAAACAGTTAAATCAAACTTTAAATTACCACTGCAACTGATTTTGCTTTTGTCAACGCCTAAACGTTGGTAACGCTCTACACTTAATTCATCCTGTGCGGAAATATGCGTAAATGCCTGCCAAATCGGCATAAGAGAATGCCGTAAATAGGCATAATGTTTAGCGGATTTATCTGATAAACGAGCGTTGATTAAAAACAGTGGAATATGGTGGTTCTTAATTTGTTGCAACAGATTAAACCACAACTCTGTTTCAACAATAATAAAACATTGAGGCTGAAATTGTTGCAAAAAACGTTTCATTAAAAACGGCAGATCAAACGGCAAATAACAATGTTGAACACGGTTACCAAACAAAGCCTGTACACGTTCCGAGCCGCCTGGAGTAAAAGTGGTAATGGTTATGAGTACATTCGGAAACTGTGCCAATAATTGTTTCACCAACGGCGTAACCAACAACACCTCACCAACTGAAGCCGCGTGAATCACAACACTCTGTTTTTGCAAAGATTTTGTTAAAGCAAAGCGCTCACGCCACCGTTGACGATACCCTATCTCTTTTCGACTTTTGTACAAAAAAGTGAGTAGAATAAAGGGTAAAGCGATAATAAAAAGTGCATTATAGATGAAAAATAACATTATTTACTTCTCTTTTAAAAATCGATCTACTCCATTTTCACAATAGACAATTTTTTGCTGTATTGTTTTTTCCAATAACTGATCATTCTGTGGTAATGCATCTCTGGCTTCTTCGTTATGCCACAAATGATAAGCGATAGCTGCAAAACGAATATCTTTTCGTTTCATTCCCGCATTATAAAAACGAGCAACAAATTCGCTATCTTCTCGTCCCCAACCAACAAAGTCATTATTAAAACCATTGATTTTTAAAGCATCTTCACGGAAAAATGCCATATTACAACTACGAATACCTTTAAAATAATTTTTCTTTTCTTTATGAATAAATCTATTTATCCAATATAAATGGCAAGCTGAAAAACGTTTTTCAATACGATTTTCAATCCCTTGCTGATACCACCTTATTCGAGGATAAACTTGTGGTTTCTGTAATATTTGTTTCGTCTTCTCTAATGGTAAAACTACTCGCCCTCCTTGTACTAGCACACCTCGTTTAGCATAAGAAATATGATCCTGAATAAATAATGGGTGTAAAACCATATCACCATCAATAATAATAATATATTCTCCTTTTGCTTGAGAAATTGCACGATTTCGGGATTCAGCGGCTCTAAATCCTCTATCAGCTTGCCAACAATGAATTAAAGGAATAGGGAACATCTGTTGATATCGTGAAATTAATTGTGCGGTTTCTTGGCGAGAACCATCATCTGCCACTAATACTTCCATTGGTAATACTTTTTGTTGCAATACCGAATTTAAGACCGCCTCTAACGCATCGGGACGATTATAAGTTGTAATAATCAAAGAACTACTAAGTTTTTGATTATATTCTATTAATTTCACATATTTATAATAAGCCCCCATTGCATTAGCACAGGAAATAACAAAACCATCTTGTCCATCTAAAAATCCTTTTTTCAAAACATAATGTTTAAAAAATGAAGAGAAACCGTGTCCAATTGCAGAAAAAACAGTGGCTTTTTTTCTCCCTTGTTGCTGCTCTGCGAACAAGGTTGTGTACTGCTGCATTTTCTGAATTAAATCGGCGGCACCATCAAATGAGTAGTGCAAAAAAGGTTGTTTTAATTTTATGACTTGGATATTTTTAGGAATTTCAAGTGCCTCATGTACTAATTTTTGATTAAATTGCACTTGTTGACGGTGATATAAGCGAGGAACATAATTTGGATACCAACCGCAGGTTTTAATAACTCGACCTCGATAATGATTTAATCTAGATAAAGAATATACAAAATTTGTTTTTGTTAAATCTATCTGCTTTAATTCTTCAATAAGTGATTTAGATAAAATCTCATCACTATCAATATTTAAAATCCAATTATGTTTTGCATATTCAGCAGCTAAATTTTTTAAAGGTCCAAATCCAATAAAAGGTGAATATTTAATAACAACATTAGGGAATTGCTTAGCAATTTCGATTGTTCGATCTGTAGATCCATTATCCAATACAATAATTTCATCAAAATCTGCTAATGCTTTTAATACTTTTTCTAAATATTTTTCTGAATTTTTCACTAACATAGTGATACTAATAGCAAGATTTGAACTCATATTTTCCTCTTTTTAAAAAATCTACATTCTAAATGTAAAACTACCCGTTAATAAAATACGATAATTTATAATAACTATCTATTTTATAATAGATAGTTATGCAATCCCATATAAACAAAAATCCTCTTCCTTGACGGTAAGAGGATTCTTTTCACCACATAATATAATATATTACTTCACACGAGCCACATACTCGCCAGAACGAGTATCTACACGGATAACTTCACCAATTTGAATAAATAATGGTACACGCACTACCGCACCGGTGCTTAATGTTGCCGGTTTACCGCCTGTTCCTGCTGTATCGCCTTTCAAGCCCGGATCAGTATCAACCACTTCCAACTCAACAAAGTTTGGTGGAGTCACATTGATTGGAGAACCGTTCCATAACGTTACGATACACTCTGCCTGATCCAACAACCATTTATCATTATCACCAATCGCTTTCGCATCTGCAGCAAGTTGTTCAAAAGTTTCGTTGTTCATAAAATACCAGAACTCTTCATCTTTATATAAGAAAGTGAGGTTGGTATCAACAACGTCCGCCGCTTCAACAGTTGAACCTGATTTAAAGTTCACATCCAACACTTTGCCTGAAATCAATTTACGAATACGAGTACGAGTAAACGCTTGTCCTTTCCCCGGTTTCACAAACTCATTTTCTACGATTACGCAAGGTTCGCCATCTTGCATAAATTTAAGACCTGGTTTGAAATCGCTGGTAGAATAGCTTGCCATAATATCCTCATTAATATTTGATTGTCTGTTCAATTCACCGCACAATTCACAAAAAATTGTGCTACTTTAGAAAAGTTGGAAGTATATATCTCTAACGGTTGAATTTTCAACTTTTTAAGAAGTTTTTGATAAAAATAATGTCATTTAATGGAAGACATAGGTAAAAAAATCGTCATATGATAATGCAAAACCTCACATTTGGAGCAGATTCCGATTGGACTGAATACTTAACCACTGCGGTTTCCGATCCGATTCAACTTTTAACATTACTGAATTTACCGCTCGAACCTTATCAACAACATTTGGCTGCGCGCCGTTTATTTGCAATGCGCGTGCCAATGCCATTTATAAATAAAATGGAAAAAGGCAATGCCAACGATCCTCTTTTTTTGCAAGTGATGACTGATGCTGCCGAATTTCTGCAAACACCCGGATTTGTGAAAGATCCGCTGCAAGAACAGGATAATGCCATCCCTAATTTATTACATAAATATCATAACCGTGTGTTGCTGATGGTAAAAGGTGGCTGTGCTGTCAATTGCCGTTACTGTTTCCGCCGCCATTTCCCTTATGAGGATAATCCGGGAAATAAAACGAATTGGCGTAAAGCATTGGATTATATTGCTCAACATTCCGAAATTGAGGAGGTGATCTTTTCCGGCGGTGATCCGTTAATGGCGAAAGATCGTGAATTGGCGTGGTTACTTGAGCAGTTAAATCAAATTCCGCACCTTAAAACGGTGCGTATTCACTCTCGTTTGCCGGTTGTCATTCCACAACGCATTACCCCCGAATTATGTCGATTGTTGGCGGACTCACCGCTTAACAAAGTACTGGTGTTGCACATTAATCACGCCAATGAAATCGATGAACTGTTAAGCAAGCAGCTGCAACCATTAAAACAAGCTGGGGTCACGCTACTCAATCAATCCGTGTTGTTAAAAGGGATTAACGATGATGCTCACATTCTCAAAGCGTTAAATGACAAACTGTTTGCCACCGGCATTTTGCCTTACTATCTTCATCTGTTGGATAAAGTGGAAGGCGCAAGCCATTTTTGGATTGACGATGAGCGGGCTTTAGCCATTTATCGGCAATTAATCACCTTATCTTCCGGCTATCTGGTGCCGAAACTGGCACGTGAAATCGCCGGAGAAAAAAGTAAAACTTGGTATAGCTAAAAATATTCAGATAAATCGTGATTAGCCTTAGTCATTGCCTATTTTTTCATTTAAAATAGCCAACGGAAAAAACGGCAGTCGTTTCTCTCTGCCAAGAAAGAATTTTTATCGTTCAAAGTTATCTCATCACTTTGAATCAATAACATTGTTGCAATAATGATTTTTAACCAAAATTTGAGGTATAACCGTGAGTAACACAGACAAGGAACAGCAAAGCGAACAACAGGACGCTAAACAGAATGAATTAAATTTAGAGTTTAATGAATTTGAACCTATTACCCCTAAAAGACCGGCAGTTGAAGCTGCCCCCTCTTTTATCGACAAATTAAAAGGCATCTTTAACAAAAAAGTGGCAAAAGCAGAAACTTTCCAGCAAGCAGAAGTTGAGCAAGCTGTTGAAAATACAGAAAACAACGAATTTGCCGCCGAACCGGTTACTGCACACAAAGCATCAGCATTAGCCAATTTATCAACACGTTCTCGCCGTTTACTTATCAGCGCTGCAGTGTTGGTTATCATCATTGTGTTATTTCTTTGGTTAAAACCTAGCAGCCAACCGGTAGATAGCCTACAATCTCAAGATAATAATTTGCCGATTGAATTTCAGCCGATTGATCCGAATGCTGCTAATGCCAACAATGAAGGTGTGCCAACAATGCAAACCGAAGAGCAAGCAATGGATAATGCCAATGCCAACGTAACAGATGCAGCTACAGCCAATAATGACGCTGCCGTTACTGCGGAAACTATCGCACAAAACAGCACCGCACCGACTCCGGCAGTGGATAATACCCCAATTACGACTGATGAAAACAATGCGGCTGCAACTAATCAAGCACAAACTCCGGCTGTTGCACCGGCTCCGGTTGCTCCAGCACCGAAAGCAGAACAGAAACCGGCTCTCAGTCAGGCTCAAATTGATAAAATTGAAAAACAGGCATATGAAGCCGAACAAGCCCGTTTAATTGCAAAAGCTAAAGCCCGTGCGGAACAGCGCGCTCGTGAAGAGTTCAGAGCAAAACAGCAGAAACAGAAAGAATTGGAACAACGTAAAGCACAAGCTATTCTTGACGGTAAAAATGTGCCGGTTGTTGATGCCAAACCTGTTGCCAGAAGCAGTTCAAAATCTACTTCATCTGTCACAACAGCTGCAAGTGGCGGTCAAGCAAAAACATTAACTATTCCGGCAGGCACTTCTTTGATGCAAGTATTCCGTGACAACAATTTAAATATTGCTGATGTCAATGCAATGACAAAAGCAAACGGTGCCGGCAACGCCTTAAGCAGTTTCAAACCGGGCGACAAAGTTGCCGTTAAAGTAAACGGTGGTCGCGTTTCAGAACTGCAATTACCTAGCGGTGCGAAATTTATTCGCCAAAGCAATGGTACCTATATCTATAAAAAATAATCTGATAAAAAGCCTATTGCCAAGTGATCT